>JBAXWB010000005.1 GCA_037128595.1 bacterium | reverse complement strand
GCCTTATGGCAACACGATGTTTTGTTCGTTTCTGATTAATCTGGTCTTGCCGAACGCTCTGGCTCACTGGCGACGAACCCGCCGGGGTGAGTCGTACAGTGCGGCCAGTGGTTCGGTTGCCATTTTCAGACCTTGTCTGGCGTGATCCCTTGGGACTTCGCCCACTGTGTTGAACAGAGCAGTTCTTTGCCCTTCCTGCGCCGGTGTATGAGAACGAAGACGCCGATAATAAGCCATACGAGCAAGGCTAGACCCGGCAGCCCGATTATCGAAGAGCGCAGGGACGTCAGGCCAACTGACAATGGGATGGCGAAAAACACTGCAACCATCACCCCAAAGTTTGCTCCGTAGGAGGTTACGGCATTTTTCTCGTCTTCCGTCATGTGGCTGCAAATGTCTTTGACTGCCTGCGACTGAAACGGCGACCATGTTCTCCAGTCCATAATCATTCTCCTCTTTCATCCGAACGGCGAAAATCACGGGGGGCGGAGCCGTACCGTGGATTTTCTTGTTAGCGAAGCTCTTTTTCTTTTCGCTTTTGCTTCATCAATAACCATGATGCCACCAAAATTAAAGGGCCTATTGTTCCGGTCACACCTACTAACGGTTTCAAATACCGTGTTACTTTAATATCTCGCACCAGGGATTCCTGAGTTGCTATTCCTGAGACAACTTTCACTGCGCTAAGAACTGGCGGCACGACCGTCAGGAGAATTGGAATCGCTACGCCAACCACGAACCCTGTCCAAATCCCGCATTTGCATTGTCGTTCTGTTATCTTCATATCGCTAACGCTCCGGTTCTGGCTGAGGAGCGGAGCGACGATAGCCAGCGACCGGTTGTTGGAACTTCATCTCATTGTTTCCATTCAGCACCAAAGTCGGATCCACAGCGAGGACAACACTGAGGCCCCCATTGTGGGTTACACCACAGAAAGACTGCCACACCAATCCGCCGTCTGCAATCCGGGCACTTGATCGCGAACCAGATGTTCAACAGCATACAAATGCTGCCCACTACTGCGGTAGCATATATAGCCACCCAAAATCCGATGGATGGCTTACCGTGAAGTTGGGCATAGATACTGAGCCCCATCAGCAGCACCCCAAGCGGTGCCACAAATGTGACTCTCTGTCCCATCTTCCGGATCAACATCTCTTTCTTTGTCATTGGTCTTGTTCCAACGGCGAAAGTCAGGTTCCGAGCGGAACGCGAGGTAACCTGGACTTTCTGGTTCGCAACTATTTCAATGCCCTTTGTATCCGCACTGGATCTTGACGCAAATCCAAGACACGCCACACAATGACATCACGGTTTCTATTGATCTGATAATAAACGGCATACGGGAAACGTTTCGAGAGAAGGCGGTAATAGCCAAACACCTTGGGGTGAATACCAGCATATAGAGCAAGGGCATCAACGTCGGAAGCTAAGGAATCCAAAAAATACTCGCCCAGCCCCTCGCCTTGCCGCGAGTAGAAGATTCTTCCGCGATCAAGGTCTTCGGATGCGGAAGCAAGTATCTTGATGCTCATCGAATACGCTTCCGGAGGTCCCGCTTCGCCTGTTCCCAGTCAAGAATCGGTTCTGCTCCGTTTTTGACCCGGCGAGCTGTTTCAGCCAAAGCCTCCTTGTGCCAGCCCGGAGACTCAGTCAAAACCTCATCCTGAGTTAGATCAACCCAGATCGCCTCCATCACACGGAGTTTTTCAGGTCTTGATAAGCGGTCAATTGCCAAGGTTGTTGTCATGTCTAAATACTATTCCTTCGCTATCTGTATTTCAAATCAACTTTCGGATCTTTTTGATTTTCCCCTGAAATGCGAACGTTCAGCCCTCACCCTCCGAGTGGCCCGCAGGGACACGAGGTAGTGGTGGAGGGCATTGTTCGGCACCTTCGTCTGAGATGCAACGATGAATCAAGCAAATCACCGTGAGCGTTATCGCACCTGAACAAGCACCGGCCATTTTCCATTGCAGAGCAAACTCCGTATGCAACGACATTCTAATCACCGGAAACATGATGCAGAGGCCTCCTAGTGCGCCGAGCAGCAGCGACGTCAGTACCAAGACCGGGATCGAAAGATTTATAAATAGTCTGTGAGGTGCGATTTTCCGCATAAGTAACGGAGTGAGAATAATTGCAGGAATGTATGTGGGCCAAAGTGGAATTGTAATGAGACCAAAGAGGGCCATAGTGATGATTGCCAATGGGCTTATCGATCCGCCCCAGCGCTCAGGCCATCCACAGACCAACGTTGTTGTGGCGACAAGAGGGGCCAAGACCACCATTGCGATGACGCTCAGTATCGTCTTAGTCTCTCTTCTGTCTGCCTTGGTCATATAAATTTCATGCCGAACTAGTTATTATGCCGATCCCGATTTATCAGGATAAACCGATCCCGTTCTTAAATCCTGTCCCATGATCACTTTATATCAGGATCCGCCGTTTTCAACACAAGCACTTGATTACAAACAAGTCCCACCAAAAACGCACCTTCTATATATTTCTGATAATGCTACTCCTGCTTCCCGTTATCAACGGTCAGGACCCTTGATAATGCTACCCGTCTATCCCGTTATCATCTTGGGATCGTGTAATATCAGCACTTAAGACTACCCCGCCCCACTCAGCCGTCCTATCAGGGCTTATTTTCCCTCAATCAATATTAGTCACGCGCCCGCTCCGTCAATTTATCAGGCTACCCATATTCGAATATAATCTCTACCCAGGGGGCAGTCTATCCAATACTAATGAGTAAAATAAAACTGCCGGGGCTTTATCCCCGCGCAAGTTACGCAATAGTTGACGCAATTTTCTTGCATAACCCGTTCTCTTTGTGTCAAATGCGCCCGTTTCATTTGCCAAAAAGGAAGTCAGTTTATGCGCTGGACACAGTCTTTGATACCGACCCTGAGGGATGCCCCGCAGGATGCTGAAATCGCAAGCCACAAACTCATGATGCGGGCGGGCCTGATCATGAAGCTGGGTGGCGGGCTCTATACCTTCCTCCCGCTGGGCCTCAAGGCGCTCCGCAACGTGGAGCGCATCGTACGCGAAGAGATGGATCGCGCCGGCGCCCTGGAAGTGCTGATGCCGGCCCTGCAACCCCGTGAAATCTGGGAGACCTCCGGCCGCTACGCGGTGCTCCGTGACTCCATGTTCAAGATCAAGGACCGGCAGCAACGCGATATGGTGCTGGGCCCGACCCACGAGGAGGTCATCACGGACCTCGCCGCCCGGCAGATCAATTCCTACCGCCAGCTTCCCAAGACCTTCTATCAGATCCAGACAAAGTTCCGCGACGAGATCCGCCCCCGCTTCGGGCTGATGCGCGCCAAGGAATTCAGCATGAAGGATGCCTATAGCTTTGACGTGAGCTGGGAAGCCGCCGATGTCAGCTATCAGGCCATGTATGACGCCTACGTCCGCATCTTTAACCGGTGCGGCCTGCGCACCAAGGTGGTGGAAGCCGACACCGGTGCCATCGGCGGGGATTTCTCCCACGAATTCATGGTGCTGGCCGACGCGGGCGAAGACGGCATCGTCGAGTGTGAAACCTGCTCCTATGCCGCCAATCTGGAACGGGCCGAACGCCAGACCCCGGCTCCGAAACCGTCCAGCACCGATCAGGCCCCGTCCGTGGTGGCCACCCCCGGCAAGCGTACGATCGAGGAGGTCTCCGCCTTCCTCCAGATCAAACCCTGGGACCTCATCAAAACCTTGATCTATATCGCCGATGGCCAGCCGATTGCGGTGCTGGTGGCCGGTCACCGCGAACTGAATGAGCATAAGCTCACGCGTATTCTTAAAGCCACCCGCCTGGAGTTGGCCGACGATGCGACGATTGCCAAAGTCACCGGGGCACCGGTGGGCTTTGCCGGTCCTGTGGGCCTCAACATCCCCATTTATGCCGATGTGGAACTCCAGACACCCCGCGTTTCGACCACCGGTGCCAATGTCGCCGACAGCCATCTGATCAATGTGCTGGTCGGGCGTGACTTCACGGTCACTGCCTTCCACGACCTCGTCATTGCCAAGGAGGGTGACAAGTGTCCCCGCTGCGGCACCCGCATGCGCGGTAAACGCGGCATCGAGGTCGGGCATGTCTTCAAACTGGGCACCAAATACAGCCAGCTGTTCAATGCCGGCTTCCTGGATGCAGAGGGCAATCACCAGATCAGCGTCATGGGCTGCTACGGGATCGGGGTCACCCGCACCTTGCAGGCCATCATTGAACAGAGCTACGACGCCGATGGCATCATCTGGCCGATGTCCGTGGCCCCCTATAAGGTCTGCGTGGTGGTGCCCAATACCGGTCATGCGGAAAGCATGCGGGTGGCCGAGGACCTCATCAAAACGCTCGAAGCCAAAGGGATCGAGGTCTTGTTTGATGACCGGGATGAACGTCCGGGCGTCAAATTCAAGGATGCCGACCTGATCGGGCTGCCCATCCGGGCGGTGATCAGCGAACGCTCACTGGCGGAAGGCAAAGTCGAAATCAAGCGCCGCCCCGATAAGGACAAGCAGATGATCCCCCTCAACGAAACCGTATCTTTCATAGAAAAAGCGATTCAAGGAGAACTCCAATGACCAAGCGCGAACTCGTCGTACGTATTGCCGGTGAAGTCGGCCTGCCCCAGCAACAGGTTTTTTCAGTCATCCAGAAAACCCTCGATTACATCACGGAAAGCCTGGCCAAAGGCGAAAACATTGAATTCCGTGATTTCGGGGTCTTTGAGATCAAGATCCGCAAGCCCCGCATTGGGCGCAACCCGAACAAGCCGGAAAATACGGTCGTCATCCCGGAGCGCCGGGTGGTGAAATTCAAGCCCGGCAAGGAAATGAAAGCGGTCGTTTTAAAACAGCAGTAATCCCATGGCAGATCCCATCAGTTTCGCCCCCCCCCGCGGCATGCGGGATTTCTATCCTGACGACATGGCGCTGCGTTGCGCCATCTTCGAGGCCTGGTCCACCGCCGCGCGGCGGTTCGGGTTCGACCAGTACGACGCCTGCGTCGTGGAAAGCCTGGAGCTGCTCAAACGTAAAGGCGGCGAGGAAATCCAGGACCAGATTTACTGGTTCAAGGATAAAAGCGACCGGGAACTGGCGCTGCGTGCCGAAATGACCCCCACCCTCGCCCGGATGATTGTGGCGAAGCAAAACGAGCTGACCTTCCCGCTCAAGTGGTTCACCATCGCCCAGTGCTTCCGGTATGAGCGCATGACCCGCGGTCGCAAGCGCGAGCATTACCAGTGGAACCTGGATGTGGTGGGCGAACCCTCCGTGGTGGCCGAGGCGGAAGTCGTGATGGCCGCCATCCAGGCCTTGAAGCTGCTCGGTCTCGATAGCACCGAGGTGTGCGTTCATGTCAATAGCCGGGCCTTGCTGTCGGACATCCTTGCCCGATCCGGCATTCCCCGCGAGCATCACTCCGCCACCTTCCTCGCGCTGGACAAGCGGGGGAAGATCCCGGATGAGGAAATCACCAAACTCCTCAAGGAAAACGGCCTTTCGGAGGAGAGCATTGCGGCGGCCTTCCGGGTGCTGGCATTGGACACCCTCGACAGCGTCATCGCCGCCCTGGGCGAACGCACCCCCGCCCTGGACCATTTCCTGAGCTTTTTCGACATCATGAAGCTGTATGGCGCGAGTGATATGGTGAAGTTTGACATCTCCGTCATCCGCGGACTCGGCTATTACACGGGTATCGTGTTTGAAGGCTTTGACACCGGCCGAAGTCTCCGTGCCATCTTCGGCGGGGGCCGCTACGATAACCTGCTGGGCGATCTGGGCGGCAAACCCATGACCGCCGTTGGACTCGGGTTCGGCGATGTGGTCATTGCCGAATTGCTGGCCGAGAAGGGCAAAGTCCCCCACCCTGCCGCCGGCAAGGATCTGGCGATCTCCTACATGGAGGACGCGCAGCGCGACACCGCCATCCGGATTGCCGGCGCCTTGCGGGCAGGCGGCACCAATGTGGATGTCTCGCTGCACGCGGAGAAACCGAAACACTTTTTCGGGCGAACCGGCAAGGTCGGCTTCCGGCGCGGAATGTTCATCGGCCCGGATGATCTCATCAAGGGGGCCGTCCGGATCAAGACCCTGGCCGACCGTACCGAACAGGAAGTGACCCTGGCCAGTCTGGTGGGCTCATGAAAGTGATTCCCATCGGCGTCGGCACCTTTCAGGTTAACTGCTATCTGGCCGTCGGCCCAGCCCAGCAGGCACTGGTTGTGGACCCCGGTGATGATGCCGGAATCATTGCGGTCACGTTGCGGCAGAACCAACTGACCGTCGCCGCCTACCTGATCACGCATGGCCACATGGATCATGTTTCAGGGCTGGCGGAACTGACCCGCTCATTCCCCGCCCCGGTATCCATCCACCCGCTGGATGAATCCTGGGCGTTCAGTCATCTAAATCAGTCGCTTCCCTACTACGACACGCCTGAACGCCCGAAAAAAATCGAACGCCTGCTCGCTAACGGGCAAGTTTATTCAGATGCGGGACTCCGTTACGAAATCATCGCGACGCCCGGGCATTCCCCCGGTGGCGTCTGCTTTTATTTCCCGGATGACAATATCATTTTTACCGGAGACACCCTTTTCATGGGCACCGTCGGCCGGACCGATCTGGATGGGAGTGATGAGAAGTTGATGGCGAAATCCCTGGCCCGTCTGGCGAAACTCCCTGATGCGACGGTCGTCTATCCCGGCCATGGCCCTCAAACCACCATTGGCCAGGAAAAACGCACCAATTCGTTCATGCAATTCTAAATGAGCACGGTCCTCAGGGGACGCGAAAGGATCCGGAAAATGAATCCAAGCCAGAAAGAACCGGCCACTTCCCCACCCGCCAATTGGCATGCCCGACAAGGTGAGGAAACGTTAAAGGCCCTCAACAGCACCACGCAAGGCTTGAGCATTGCGGCCGCCGCCGAACGGCTGGAACAGTATGGCCCCAACGTGCTGGCGCCAGCCAAGGTCGATGGACCGCTGACGCTGATCTGGCGCCAGATCAATAATCCCATTTCCTGGTTGCTGATCGGGGCCGGCGTGATCGCGGTGTTACTGCGAAAATACACCGACTCCGGTGTCGTATTCGGCGCGGTGGTCATCAACGCGATTATCGGGTTTATCCAGGAGCATCGGGCAGGGAAAGCCATTGCGGCCCTCTCGGCCATGGTTCCCGAGAATGCCACCGTCCTGCGTGATGAACGCCTGAATGCCCTGCCTGCCGCAGACCTGGTACCAGGAGATATTGTGCAACTGACTGGCGGCGACCGGGTCCCCGCCGACCTGCGGCTCCTGCAGGTTAAAAACCTGCGCGTCGATGAATCGGCCCTCACGGGTGAATCCGTGCCGACCCTCAAAGATCACCAACCGGTCGCGGTGGAGGCGGTTTTAGGGGATCGTTTATGCATGGCCTACGGCGGCACCGTCGTCACCCAGGGCACCGCCACCGGCGTGGTGGTGGCCACAGGCAGCCAGACGGAACTGGGTCACATCAATACCCTGCTCAACCAGACCCCCCAACTGGAAACCCCGTTGACCCAGCAACTCGCCCAGGTCACCAAATGGATCACCATTGCCGTACTGGGTCTGTCCGTGATTTTATTCGGCTACGGGGTCCTCGTGAAGCACGCGAAACTCGACGAAGCCCTGCTGACAGCGATTACCCTGGCGGTTGCCGCCATTCCGGAAGGCCTGCCCGCCATCATCACCATCGCCCTGGCGATCGGAGTCCGCCGCATGGCGTCCCGGCGGGCGGTGGTCCGCCACTTGCCTGCGGTGGAAACACTCGGCTCCACCAGCGTCATTTGTTCCGACAAAACGGGAACGCTGACCCGCAACGAAATGACAGTCCAAGCGCTGTGGTGCGACGAGAAGGAATACCGGCTCTCGGGAGTCGGCTATATCCCCACCGGATCGCTGGAATGCAACGGGCAAACCATCACGGACCTCCCCGCCCCCCTGCGCGAACTCCTGCTATCGGGCGTGTTGTGCAACGATTCCGAGCTCCGGCAGGAGGAGGATCAATGGACCATCACCGGCGATCCCACCGAGGCCGCGCTGGTCGTGGCAGGCCAGAAGGTGGACCTGCAAGCCAATACCCTGCGCCAACGCCATGCCCGCGTGGATGTCCTGCCCTTCGAGTCTGAAACCAAGTACATGGCCACACTGAACCGGGGTGAGGGCATTAACGCGGTGTATCTGAAGGGGGCACCGGAGATGGTGGTGGCGCGTTGCGGCCTTTCCGAAGCGGCCCTCCAAAAACTCAAGGCCGCCCAGCACGCGCTGGCGGAACAGGGCATGCGGGTACTGGCCTTCGCCGCACGGACCCCCGCCCCGGAGATGACCGAACTGACCCCGGAGTGGGCCGCCTCGGGCTTTACCATGCTGGGTCTGATGGGCATGATTGACCCCCCGCGGCAGGAGGCCATCGACGCCATTGCCATCTGCCACCGGGCCGGCATCACGGTCAAAATGATCACAGGCGATCATCATGTCACTGCGACCGCGATCGGCCACGAACTGGGTATTTTGAAACCCGCCGACCAAGCCATGCGCGGCGTGGAACTGGATTCCCTCACGGAGGAGGAACTCATCGCCACCGCACGACGCTGTCATGTCTTTGCCCGCGTGGCGCCGGAGCATAAACTTAAACTGGTAAGGGCGTTGCAAGCCGATGGGAATGTGGTGGCCATGACCGGCGACGGCGTGAATGACGCCCCCGCCCTCAAACGCGCCGATATCGGCATCGCCATGGGCATCACCGGCACGGCCGTCGCCAAAGACGCCTCCAAGGTAGTGCTGGCCGATGACAACTTCGCCTCCATTGCCGCGGCCGTCGAGGAAGGCCGGCGCGTGTATGACAACCTGGTCAAGGCCCTTGCCTTTATTCTGCCCACCAACCTGAGCCTGGCGTTAACCCTGGCCAGCGCCATGTTCTTTTTCCCGACGGTGATAGTGATGAGCCTGGGCACCGAGCTGCTCCTCCCGATGGCCCCCAGTCAGATCCTGTGGATTAACCTGGTCGCCAGCGTAGCCCTGTCGGCCCCGATCGCCTTCGAGGTTCTGGAGCCCTCCGCTATGCGTCGAAAACCGCGTCCGAAAGGGACCCCGATCTTTTCCCGCTTTATCTTTTTCAGAACGGCCCTGGTGGCGATCGTCATGGCGGCCGGAACCTGCGCCCTCTTCCTTGGGGAGTATATCCTGCGCGTAGGCGGGTTGGGCGGAGTGATCGAGGCCTCCCGGCATGCCCAGGCGCTGGCCGAAGCCCAGACCATGGCGGTCACGGCCATGACGCTCTTCCAGATCTTCTACCTCCTGCATTGCCGCAGCCTGAGGGACCATCTGGGGAGCCTGGGTTGGTTCAGCAATCCCGCGATCTGGATCGGAATCGGAATCCTGCTCCTCCTGCAGGGGGCCTTTACCTATCTGCCGTTCATGCAGTTGCTGTTCCACACGACCGCCCTGGACCTCTGGGCCTGGGCCCGGGCGGCACTGGTGGCCGCCGTGATCCTGCCGGTGATCAGTCTGGAGAAGTGGATCCTCAACCGGCGGAATTAGCGGTTTTGACAAAGTGGTTTTGACAGAGCAAAACCCTCCATGAACACAAACGGGAAGTCGGCGCCGGGGAGTTGGCTTGCATGAAACCGGCATCCGGTGTATTTTGGGCATCAATTCAGTAAAAAAAGGGCTTACCATGGAACGTTTATTTGGAACCGATGGCATCAGGGGGCAGGCCAATCACTACCCGGTGACGCCGGAAGTGGCCATGCAGATCGGCAAAGCGCTGGGCCATACGCTGGGGGCCTCCGGGCATGGTTCCTGCAAGGCCGTCATTGGCAAGGATACCCGGCTCTCCGGGTATATGCTGGAAACCGCCCTGACAAGCGGCCTGGTGGCCATGGGCGTGGATGTCATGCTCGTGGGCCCGGTGCCCACCCCCGCCGTGGCCCATCTGACCCGCTCGATGGCCGCGGATGTCGGTCTCATGCTGACGGCCTCCCACAACCCCTTTGACGACAACGGGATCAAGATTTTCGGCAATGATGGCTTTAAAATCTCCGACACCATGGAAGCCGACATTACCAACCACATCGCTTCCGGTGAGTTAAGCTGCGAGCATATCCGCAGTGACCAGATGGGCAAGGCCTACCGTATCGACGACGCCCGGGGGCGTTATATTGAATTTGCCAAAAGCACCATTAAAAACGAGAACTTTGATGATCTCAAGGTGGTGGTGGATTGCGCTAATGGGGCCGCCTATTATATCGCTCCACTGATCCTGAAGGAACTCGGGGCGAAGGTCACCAAAACATTCGTTGAACCGGATGGCTACAACATCAACAATCTCTGCGGGGCCTTGCACCCCGAGGTCGTGGCCCAGACGGTGCTTAACACCCATTCCGATATCGGGATTGCGTTTGATGGCGATGCGGACCGCGTGATCTTCTGTGATGCCCATGGCAATGTCGTGGATGGCGACCGGATCCTGGCCATGTGCGCCCTGGATTTCAAGGCCCGCGGCCTGCTGAGCAACAATACGCTGGTGACCACCACCATGAGCAACATGGGTCTGCATGAAGCCATGAAAAACGCCGGCATTCAGCTGGATATCACCGATGTGGGAGACCGTCTGGTGATCGACCGCATGCGCAAGACCGGGGCGAATGTCGGGGGCGAGAAAAGCGGGCATGTGATCCTGATGGACTATGCCACCACCGGCGACGGCATCATCACCGCCCTTCAGGTTCTGCGGCTCATGCGACGCCAGGGGGCCACCCTCGCGCAACTGGCCGAATGCATGAAGGAATACCCCCAGCAACTGGTGAGCATCAAGGTCAAGCAACGCAAACCGATTGAGTCGATTCCCAATCTGGTCGAAGCGATGGAGGCCTGCCGCTGCGATCTAGGAGATGGCGGACGCCTGATCGTGCGATACTCCGGCACGGAACCCAAGCTCCGGATTCTGATTGAAGCACGCGAAGCCGAGCAGGTGACGCGTTGGATGGAATCGTTGAGTGCCGTGGTACGGAAGGAATTGACGTTATGAAAGCTGTGATCCTGGACGCCGACAGCCCTGAAACCTGTTTCCCGCTGACCTCAACCCGGCCCCTCGCCGCCTGCCGCGTCGGGAACCGACTTCTGGGGGAGTTGCAACAGGAGCTTCTCAAGGATGCCGGTTACAACACCTCCAGCGGGGCTGATGACCGCACTCTTTTCATACGGGGCGATACCTGGTTTTCAAAACCTGTCCTCGCCGCCCTGCTGCAGGCCGAGGGCACGGTGGCCGTCCGCAATGCCCGCGGCATCATTCTCGCCTGGACCAGCGAGTCGGCCAACGCCGTCCTGAAGGCACCCTCCCTGCCGATCGACCCGAACACCTTTCTGGTCGCGTATCCGTGGGACCTTTTGCGGATCAATGAAATCGTTCTGCAGACCCTGGTCGATTACCGCCTCAAGGGCGAAGCGGTGCCTCAGGGCCCCATTATGGCCGCCCTCACCCTGAACAATGGCGCCCGGGTGTCACCTGGCGTTCATAATGACGGCACCCTGCTCCTGGGTGAAGGGACCCAACTGCTGCCGGGCGTGTATATCGACGGCACGGTCGTCATTGGAAAAAACTGCAAGATCGGGCCGAACTGCTATCTCCGCGGCAACACCAGCATCGGGGATGGCTGTCATATCGGACAGGCGGTGGAAATCAAAAACTCCATCATCATGAACCGCACCAGCATCGGCCATTTGAGTTACTGCGGGGATTCCATTATCGGCGAAGCCGTGAATTTCGGTGCAGGGACCATCACCTCAAACTTCCGGCACGACGGCCTCACTCATAAATCCATGATTGAGGGACGTATTGTGGATACCAAACGACGCAAATTCGGTTGCGTCATGGGGGATCGCGTTCATACGGGGATTCACACCAGCATTTACCCCGGCCGCAAATTGTGGCCGGATATGTCCACCCTCCCGGGGGCGGTCATCAGTAAAGACGTTTTAAATTAAGCAATTGCGAGGTAAACATGTGCGGTATTGTCGGTTATGTGGGAAATAAAGGTGCGATTGATGTCCTGATCAATGGCTTGAAGCGGCTTGAATATCGTGGCTATGATTCTGCCGGCGTGGCGCTGATCGCGGAAAATGCCATTCACCTCCGGAAAGATAAAGGCAAAGTCCAGAATCTGGAGAACGCCGTACATACACAGTGGACCGATGCCTTTCTCAAGACCGCCCACACGGGCATTTCACACACCCGTTGGGCCACCCACGGCAGCCCGACAGCGGAGAACGCGCATCCCCATACCGATCAAACCGGCCGGCTGGCACTGGTCCATAACGGGATCATCGAAAATTATCTGGCCCTGCGCAATCAGTTGACCGCCAAGGGGCATACCTTCAAGTCGGAAACCGACAGCGAAGTGCTGAGCCATCTGATTGGCGAGTTATACCGGGGCAATTTATTTGACGCCGTGTGCGCCGCCCTGAAACATGTCGAGGGGACCTACGGCATTGCCGTGATTTCAGCCGATACCCCCGGTGAGATCGTGGTGGCCCGCAAGGGCAGTCCCCTGGTCATCGGTGTCGGCGAGGGAGAAACCATTGTGGCCAGCGATGTAGCCGCCATCATCGCCTATACGCGGCAAGTCATCTATCTGGATGACAACGATGTGGCCATTGTCCGGGCGTCGGGGGTTGAAATCCGGAACATCCACAATGTCCCGGTCTCCCGCGAAATCGCCAAAATCGACTGGGATGCCGGCACCGCTGAAAAAGGCGGGTTTGAGCATTTCATGCTCAAGGAAATCCATGAACAACCCGACTCCATCAACAACAGCATCCGGGGCCGGCTGGATGACACAATGGCGACCGCCATCTTGTCCGGACTGGCGCTGACGCCGCGCGAACTCTCCAGCATTGAGCGGGTGGTGATTGTGGCGTGCGGGACCTCCCTGAACGCCGGCATGGTGGGCAAATATTACTTTGAGGAATTGGCGGACCTGCCCACGGATGTGGAACAGGCGGCCGAATACCGCTACCGCAATCCCATCATCCGTCCGCATGACCTGGTGATCGCCATCAGCCAATCCGGCGAGACGGCCGATACGTTGGCCGCGGTGCGCGAAGCGAAACAAAAGGGAGCCCTGGTCGTGGGGCTCTGCAATGTGGTAGGGTCCACCATCGCCCGCGAAACCGGACGGGGTGTCTACCTGCATGCGGGGCCCGAAATCAGCGTGGCCTCCACCAAGGCGTTCACCTGCCAGTTGAGCGTGTTATTGATGCTGGCCCTTAAGATCGGGCGCTGCCGCCGGTTGTCACGCCAGCAGGGGCTCGAAATCTGTGCCGATATCCATCAGATTCCCGAATTGATCAAGTCTGTTCTGGCGCGGAACAATGAAGTAATTGCCGTCGCCGAGCGCTATGCGCAAGCCAGAGACTTCTTTTTCCTGGGCCGCGGTTGCCTCTATCCTGTCGCCATGGAAGGCGCCCTGAAGCTCAAGGAGATCAGCTATATCCATGCCGAGGGCTATCATGCGGCGGAACTCAAGCATGGCCCCATCGCCCTGCTGGACAAGTCGGTGCCCGTTATGGCATTGCTGAATGATATTGCCGGCCGGGAAAAGATGATCAGCAATGTTCAGGAGTGCCGGGCGCGACATGCCCCCGTGATCGGGATTGTCACGGAGGGTAGTTCCGACTCCGCTCCAGTCGATGCCATGATTCACATTCCGAAATGCTCGCATCTGACCGCGCCGATTGTCACGGTGGTTGCACTCCAGTTATTTGCCTACCACATGGCCCGAATCCGCAACTGTCCCATTGATCAGCCCCGGAATCTGGCCAAAAGCGTCACCGTTGAATAACGGTTAATTCTATTCCGGACAAACTTGGCACAGCCGTATTGTTTACGTCCGAGAATCAGATTTTCAAGTGGAGCGGGAGATGGGGATCGAACCCACGACGTTCAGCTTGGGAAGCTGACATTCTACCACTGAATTACTCCCGCACTCAGAAAAACTGGAGAGACTGTATTCACCTAGGTCTGGTTTGTCCAGAATAGAATTAAACTGCTAATAAATCGCATTTTAAGGGAATGAGCACATTTTTATTCCAAGGCATTGAATATGGAGATTGATTCCACGACCCCGCTGAAGGCGGGGCAAGCGTTCAGCCTTGTCCCCCCTTCAGCGCATATGCGTCAACCTAAGACCTTGTTTTTTTCTAATCATCCGAGGGGCCTGTTTTTTAGATCGCGACAAGATCAACGTGTTCTCGTCTTCGACTACCGGATCGTTAGCGAGATACATAGGGACTAATGTCCCCTGCTCCATCTGCTTTATATTGATGGCCGTCACATAAATACCCAGTTCAGCGCCAAACAACAGGTCTTCCTCGATTTCGTGCTATCCCACTACGTATCAGTAGGCGTAGAGGAGCTGGACCAGGATAAACTGACGCCCTTGTTGCGACTCAAGTATCACGATTCGATAGCCGACGCCGTTCACGACCTTGGCGATCCGGATAACATCAAAGCCGTCTTTGCTGGATTCCAGAAGTACCTTTATCAGCAGGCGACGACGGCATAGGGAATAAGGCGATACAGAAACCCCGTGTGTACGTGCGAGCGTGGGTCTTTCTCGATGGCGACCGGTGGCGGCCGACGTCCCTGGCGGCCGATTAAGCGAAGCGCTATGGGCGAATCGTTCGCCGGGGACGGCGAACGCCACCGGTGCTTCGCGCGGAATTTCACGGGACAGTTTACGCCAACTTCCAGAATGTCCAGAGACACACAATCTATCCTCCACTGGGTGACGGCGGGAATAGCAGGCGTAAGGGCCGTCTCTATGTCAACGCCGATTCCCGCTTGAGCTTCCCGCAACCCCTGCCAGAATTCCGGCGGGATGTCAGCATTCTGCACCGGCAAATATTCCTCTGGCGGAACAAGTACGGCAATGACACGGCCGTCCTGTTCGATCATTACGGCCTCATGATCTGCCCGCATGTGGCGCAAGGCGTTATCGAGGGTAGGTTCCAAGCCCAAAAAAACCGAAGCGCTTCGGTTTTTTCCAACGACCCTGGCGACTCGCGTTGAGGAACAAGTGATATTCTGCTAGTAATTGGTGAGAACGTCAAGGCAACGAGGATCGAGGAAGGTTATATACCGTGAAGACTGAGTGGTTCGAAGGATTGTTCAGGCGAACAACGGAGCACCACCTATAACCAAGCGATAGAGATCTTCAAAAAAGGAACGCCATGAATAAGGGACCTGTCATGCGCCCCTCCCAGGGATGGAAATCGGGCTGCGCCGCGTTTATTATCCTCGGTATTTTCGGCAGTATGCTCTCAACGGCCGTCTGTGCCGAGTCGTTCATCGTCAAGGACGGGAAGACTCAGGCGGAGATCGTCGTCTCCGAACATCCGCCGCGCGCGGTGAAACTGGCCGCGACGGAGCTGCAGACGTATATCGAGAAAATCAGCGGGGCCAGACTGGCGATCACCAATGCGCCGGGCACCGGAATCCCCGTCAAGATCTATGTTGGAAGAAGCGCTTATACCGACGCATTGAAATTAAGCGATGAAGGGCTCAAATACGGTGCCTTCAAGATGGTGTCCGGGGACAACTGGCTGGCACTTCTGGGGTATGACAAAGATTTCAAGGCGCCTCCGACCTATATCCGCAATAAGAATTCACGCCCATTCTATTACGAGGAATGGGACGCGCTGACTGGGGGGAAGTGGACTAACCCGATCGGCTGGCCCGGCAGCGCCTACAATCAAGCCCTCGATATATGGGATTTTGATGAGCGGGGGTCGTTGAATGCCGTCTATGAGTTTTTACGTATGCAGGGGGTGCGCTGGTACATGGCCGGCGACCTCGGTGAAATCGTTCCTGCCAGCAAGTCCATTGCGTTCGACCAAATGAACAAGGTCGTTCGTCCGGATTTTGCGTACCGTAACTGCGGCTTCTACTCCCCTACCTTCGCGTCCGGCTCGAAAGAGGCCGTGCTCTGGCGGCTGCGGATCGGGCTCGGACAGGCGCCCGATCTCGTGGGGATTGGCGATATTGTTCATGGACTTGTGCACGTTCATATCCGAGACAAGTCCCACCCCGAGGAGTTTGCCCTGATTAACGGCAAGCGGGAGATGCTGGAGCCGTTTGGCTGGGGGACTCCCTGCTTTTCCTCGGAAAAATTCATCGACGACACCGTGCGATTCTGCCGCGCCTATTTCAAGATATACCCCGATGAGCCGGGAATCTCGATCATGCCGGGCGACTCCCTGAGCAACATCTGCCAATGCGACTTGTGCAAGGGCAAGGGCTCGCCAGAACGTGGATTCCAAGGAATATTGTCCGACTACGTATGGGAGTTCGTCAATCGGGTGGCCACGGAATTGTACAAGACCAATCCGGACAAGACCGTGCGCTGCGAGGCTTATGGCCTCTATTGGCTGCCTCCAACGAAGATCGACAAGTTCAGTCCCAACGTGGTGGCAGGATTCTTCAATGGACGACAGGGATTCACCGATCCGGACTTCCGCGCCCATGTGTTAAATAACCGCAAGGCCTGGTTGGACAAGGTGGCGCCGGGCAATTTCTGCACCTCCGAGTTCCTGCTGTCCAGCCGCCCGACCATCCCTACCGCCGGCATGCCGGTATATCTGCCGCATATCATTGCGGAGGACTTGCACTCGCTGAAGGGGCAATCGTACGGCGAATACACGGAAGGGACCTATGGCTTCGACTCCGGCGGCAAGGACATGCATGCGCCCGGATTCAACCACCTGAATATCTACGTAACGGCGCGGTATTACTGGGATGCCGGTCAGGATATTGACGCACTCCTGAACGAGTATTGCGAGAAGTTCTACGGCCCTGCCGCCAAGGAGATGAAGACGTTCATCGAGTTCTCCGAAACGAACTGGCCGCTCATGCAGTCGCAAGCAGCCCCCATTGACACGGCGTTTGAACTGCTCGCTGCCGCCCGCAAGGCGGCCGGAGACACGGTGTACGGCAAGCGGATCGACCTGATGGTCGCGTTCGTTGAACCGATGAAGAAGCTACGCGATAAACTGGCCGCGGGCCGGAAGGGCCCCCGGGCGGAAGCCGTTGAGCGCCAGAATTTGGATTTCAAGTTGGACGGAAAACTCGACAAGCCGTTCTGGAAGGATGTGCCGGAATATGAACTCAAGGAAATCGTCTCAAGCCAGCCGGCCGCGTCCAGAACCACGTTCAAAATGGTATGGAGCGACATGGCGTTGATTGTCGGCATCCGCTGTGACGAAGCGGATATGAAAGGGCTGAACATTGCCGCCACACAATCCAAGGATGATTTGAACCTGATGACCGGGGATGACGTCGAATTGCTGCTGGAAACGCAGTCGCACTCCTATTATCAGCTCGCCATCAATCCTGCCGGTGCGCTGGTGGACATTGACCGGATCAAGAGACTCGACACGCTCTGGTCTTCCGAGGCCGAGGTCGCCACGTATGTCGGCGATACGTTCTGGAGCGTGGAAGTGCGTATTCCTGTCAGTGATAACGACGCGGGCGGCGCCGATCCCCTGAAAAAGGTGGAAGGAAAGAAACCGACAGCAAAGGCCCCCTGGCATTTCAACCTCTGCCGCATGCGGATAAGGGGTGGCAAGGAAGTGGAGGACGCTGCTTTTTCACCGACAGGAACAAAGGGTTTCTGCGAACCTTGGAAATTCGGAGAGCTGATTGTCAAGTAATACCACCGTCTGGTGGTAAGCCCCTAGGCGTGTACCTCAGCGTGAAGGAAATGACGAAAGGGTCAGGAGTGTCCATGAACATCAGATTGTTAGCGGTGGCAGGAATGATGGGGGTGACGGGCGTTTCAGCAGGTTCCGCCGCAGATCTCGTGCTGGCCGAGGGCGGGAAGACCGAGTACCAGATTGTGGTTCCGGATAGTTTGCTGAGCCCGGTAATCAGTAATTGCCTCGAGAAAACGGCGCGGTTGGTCCAGACGGCCTTTAAAGCGAATGGCGCCGATTTGCCCGTGGTTCCCGAGTCAGGACGCGATCCGGGCAGGCCGGGAATTTATCTCGGCAATACTGCGTTCGCCCGGACCAACGGCATCGAGGCCGCTCGATTCAAAGACTGGGCTTACGCCTGCAAAGCAGTCGGGAGAGACGTCATCGTGGCGGGGCGTGATAAGGCGCCCACCATCAACGACGCCGGCGCCCCCGGCCAGAGGCTGATGCCCATACTGGGCACCGCCAAGGCTGCGGCTGATTTCCTGAGACAGTACGCCGGAACGCGCTTCTTGTATCCGGCAACGAGGCCGTGGTCCGCCCCCCTTTCCGACGTCAATCTGTTGGACTCCCCCTGTTTCGAGTTCCTCAAGACCTGGCGAATCGCGATTCCCGCAGACCTGGACGTCAGGAAGGAACCTTTTCTTGCATTCAACACGGGCGAGCCGAAGGAGGGATTCTATGAAGTGGCGAACAATCTCTTTCCCGTCTGCGACCGGATGCCGCTCGCCCACACCTATGAACTGGCCATACCGCTGAGCAAATACTGCACGACGCATCCGGAATATTTCGCATTGATCAATGGCAAGCGGATCGGGAACACGAATGATTGGTCGACCGCGCAATATTGCATCTCCAACCCTGAAGTCCAGGAGCTAATCTACCAGTGGGCGGCTCAGTCCTTCAGCAAAGGATACCAGTCGCTCTTTATTATGCAAACAGACGGATTCCGGCCTTGTCAGTGCGAAAAATGCAGGGATCTATATGGCACCGGCAATGACTGGGGCGAGAAGCTTTGGATATTCCATCGGGATCTGGCTGAACGGCTACACCATTCGTACCCGGACCGGCAAGTCATGCTCGAGCCCTATAGCGTCACGGGAACCTTGCCAAAGACGTTCAAATCGTTTCCGTCAAACGTGGTGATTTCCACCTGCATGTCGACCCCTGAATCTTTTGCCCGGCTGAACGAATACAAGGGAATCGGCGGGTTCCTTGTGGATTTGCAATACTGGGGGGGGTATCACCTGGCCAACGGGTATGTCACGCCGACCCGCACCCCTCGTTTTGTAGAGACGCAAGCCAGGATGTTCTCCCAACAGCACGTGATTGGCGCCTGCCGGGACGGCGTCAGTGAGGTGTACGGGCTGGAGGGACCGGTCTACTACGTGTTCGGACGGCTATACGACGATCCGGCGACGAACAACGCGAAGGAGTTGATGAGTGAATTCTGCGGGGCCGCGTTCGGCGGGGCCGCCGAGCCCATGGAACAATTCTATACCGACCTCTATCATGGCATCGAGTCTTACGCGAGCGTTCTGGGTATCGGGTGTCCTTCCTGGGTCTATAAGGATATCAAGGGTCAAAGCAGGAAGTATTTGATGGATTCCTTCCAAATCATTAGTTTTCTTTACACGCCGGACCTGCTGGCGACACTGGAAGCGGAGCTGGTGCAAGCTGAGCGACTGGCGGATACCAGGAAGGTCAAATGCCGACTGGCGCTCGTGCGCCTGGAATTCGATTACCTCAAGAGCCTTGCGACGGTCGTGCATCTGTCTGACGCCTACCGGATGCAGCCCACCCGCGCCCTGCGTGACGTGTTGCTCGATGCGATAGACTCGAGGAATGCCCTGATCGCCTCGTACTACAGCACCAATAATCCCGCCGAAACAAAACCGATTACCGGCTGGCCGGAGATGCGGCCATTTGGCGGTCTTTCACTCGATCATGTCACACTCAAGCGTGATATGTACCTGTCCAAATACAAAGACACGCCTTTGAACTGGGATACACGGGAGATGCGGAACGCTGCTTTGCCTGGCACGAAAAGCATGGTCGTGAAAAGCGCCGTCGGGCCGATCTTACTGAATTCGGCGGTATGGGCAAAGTCAACCGCCCAGGATCTGCGCCGCATGCCGGGTACGAAAGAGCCCTTGACGCGCAAGACCGTCCTGCGGGCGCTTTTTGACTCAGACAGTCTCTATTTGCGCTTTGAATGCGAACTGCCGGACCGCAAGGTGGATAAACAGGAATTGCTGGATCTCGTGATCGCCCCGCTGGGTACTCGCGAGAAATTCTATCATTTCACCGTGGGGCCACTACCCGAGTCGAAATACGATGCGGCCAACGGATTCATCGTAGACGGCATAGACCCACGCTATGGGAAGGATGACCCCGATTGGAGCGGTGACTGGACGTCCACCAATGCCCTTGATTCAGCGACCAATCGCTGGCTGGCGCTGCTGCGGATTCCCTTCAGGACACTGGGGGTCGAGCCGCCCGAGCGGGGCAAAGTCTGGCTGGGCAATTTTGGGCGCGTGCATCATGACGGCTCGACCTCCGTCGAGCGCTCCATCTGGTCGGCCCAGGTGGACACGAAAGAAGTAACGGCTCGCGACGGGCTCGGGGAAATCATATTTCAGGGCAGAGACCGCCAAGTGGGGCTCCAGCTAATGAATTTCCCCCAGGATTTCGCGCTGGCGATGAGACTGTACGAAACCGGGGAAATCGATGATGCGCAGGACGCCTTCCTGAAATTAACCAACACAGCGCCCACCCCCCAGAAGACGGCCGAATGCCTACGCTATGCGGCCTACAGCCTCAACTGGCAGAAGCAGTATGACGAGGCCATCCTTCTGGCAAAGACGATTGAGCTTAAGCCCGTTTCCCTGCACTGCCGCATGCAAATGATGCTGGCGAGACAAAACCCGAAGGAATTGGTTGGCATGCTGAAGGATGAAGATATCAGTCAATGGCCGGATCCCCTGGCGGGCGAGGGATTCTATCAGCGTGGCTGCGCGTACCGTGACTTGGGCAACCTTCAGGCAGCGGTGGACGATTTGAGCAGAGCCGTGGGGCGTCCAAACCCGTTGTCTATGGTTGCCGCACAATGCCTCGGGGAGGTCTACGAGAAACTCAAGGACGATGCGAAGGCCTTGGAATTTTATGAAAAAGTCCTCGCCAAAGATAATTTGAAAGGCGGCCCCTATCATACAAGTTCGGGGATGGCCATGTGCCGGATACTTCTGCGGCAGGGCCACTATGCTGAGGCTCTGGCCGCCTTGGCGAAGGTGAACGATACCGGTATGGGAAAGATGCGTATTCTGGAAGCTTATGGCGACGTTTACCGGGCGCAGGGCAAGGACGTTGACGCCCTGGCCAAATATAACGAAGCTGCGGCGGTCTCCGGCCTACCACAGAAGTGCAGGGATGCACTGAACCAGAAGATTTCCCTCATCACAACCAAATAGGGGCCCGGTTCTCATGATTTGATTGTGACACGGGAAAATGCGCCGAATCATTTTCTAAGAATCAGCACCTCCTCCCTGTCGAGATCAGGGCACCTGAAATTGGTGATTTTGTGCAGGTATTTGGTGAGACCGTGAAGGAAATAAACGAGCAGGGACTTATAATCAATAAATACTAAGGATAAGAACTGTTTCCAGAAAGTTCAGCAGGCAACCTATTTATGGATACGTATGACGTTTTTAAGAAGAAAATTGATGAATGCCCCGCCATTGCCATTTTGCGAGGGGTAAAACCTGCAGAAATTGAAGGGCTTCATGATGCCCTTGAAAACGGCGGGTTCACTCTGGCCGAAGTACCTCTGAATTCTCCAGAGGCGCTAGAGAGCATCCGCCTGCTGTCTGCAAAATATGACCAAGGGGGCCGTATTTTGATTGGAGCGGGCACCGTCTTATCGGAAGCCGATGTGGTCAATGCCGCCGCCGCTGGGGCTCGGTATATGATCTCTCCGGACTCGAATCCCCTAGTTATCCGGAAAACGAAAGCCCTTGGATTGGTCTCGATCCCTGGATTTATGACTCCTACGGAGGGCTTTTCAGCCATTCAGGCTGGTGCGGATTATCTTAAGTGCTTTCCCTGCGGGAGATTAGGCTCGGGATATATTAAAGACCTGAAAGCGGTCATCAATGCCCCGATTTTGGCCGTCGGAGGCGTCAATGCCTCGAATTTATCAGAGTATTTACGTGTTGCTGACGGGGTAGGGATTGGCTCTGATCTTTATAAACCTGGCAAGTCACTTTCCGAAATCAATCTTGCGGTTCAGGAACTTGTCAAGGCTTTGGCCGCACATAAGCGGTTGAGGCCATGCGGAATCTAACAAACAATAGCCCTTCCATTGAGAGGTAACCGATCTTTATGAATACAGTAAATCTTCCTGTTAAAGCGGGAGTGTCTGCGGGAAATGTTGAAGATTTAGCGATGCAGCCGGTGCCGATCAAGTTCTGCCCAGGACCTGAATACGCTGAAAGAAACCGAAAGTGGCAGGGGGTTCCCGGAATTGAGCGTGCCGCGAATGGACGCCTCTGGGCAACCTGGTTTTCCGGCGGATGTAATGAAGACGAGTTCAATTATGCTGTGCTTGTAACCAGCGCTGATGACGGACTCACATGGTCTGAACCCACCTTGGTGATTGATCCGCCTGGCATCATTCGCGCTTTTGATTCTGTGCTTTGGCATGATCCGCTAGGGAGAATGTGGTTGTTTTGGGCGCAGTGCGCCCATTACGGCAAGACATTTGATGGGCGTGGAGGGGTGTGGTTCATTCGATGCGAAAATTCCGGGTCACCGTCCCCGGAATGGTCAACTCCCCGCCGCATTGCCAATGGCGTGATGAAGAACCGACCAACGGTCCTTTCTACCGGGGAATGGCTTTTCCCCTGCGCCATTTGGACCCATAACCGCCCCTATTTTCACTCCTTACCTGAGGAAGAGTATTCGAATGTCGTGTGCAGCCGTGATCAGGGGAAAACGTTCGAGCTTTTGGGTTCAGCCGACGTGCCGAATCGTGACTGTGATGAACATATCATTGTCGAAAAGAATGATGGGACATTGTGGATGCTGGTACGCGTCAAGGACGGCATCGGTGAGGCTTTCTCGCATGACCGTGGACGGACTTGGCTAGCCTCTCCTCACGCGGTTCTGCCGGGCCCCTGCTCCCGCTTCCATATCCGCCGATTGCGCTCGGGTCGATTGCTATTGATCAACCACGTTAATTTCACCAAGCGAAGTCATCTAACGGCACTGCTGTCGGATGATGAGGGTCTATCATGGCCTTACCAGCTTCTCCTTGATGAACGAACCAATGTCAGTTATCCCGACGCCGTGGAAACGCCGGAAGGCAGGCTCCTTATGATTTATGACCGCAATCGCCTCGGGGAGAGTGAAATCCTGCTCCAGTCTTTCACGGAGGAGGATATATTACGCAATCACAGACCGGGATATGTCGACAGGGGGCCAACGATCATCAGCCAGAAACATCGTGTCACTCTCGGACTTGAGCAGGCGCCTTTGGATAATGACCAGTTTATTGACCACCTGATAAACGTGAGACGGGAAAAACAAGGTGAGAGCGGGGTGTCGATTCGCGCTGAGGACAGCCATGGAGAGCTGCTCATTCTTCCCTTCCGGTTCGAAGGGGACTCCCTATATCTTGACTATTCCACATCACCGACAGGTTGTATCCGTGTAGAGTTACATGATTTCTTCGGAATTCCCATAAAGGGGTTCACTTTGGATGATTGTATTGAGCTTAAGGGGGACAGGGGAGAACGCATGGTCAAATGGAAGCACGGGAGTAATGTCGGCGCTTTTGCCGGGAAACTCATCCGCATGAATTTCGCCATGAGTCATGCCACTTTATACAGCTTCCGCTTTGGACGGTCGTGAACCCTATGTTTGGAGTCTATGAAAATGATTGATGCGCATAATCATCCCGATTGGCTTGGGCAATAAGGAACCGGTAAGTGATGGGTTAACAAACCTTCACAGAATATAGGAAAAGGAAATGATGACAAAGAAAACGATCGTATTTGCGGTAACGGCTTTAATGGCAGGCATGGCCATCTCCAATTCCGAGGACGAAGGGCTCTACCATTACAAGAAGATCAGAGAGGGAGCGACTTGGAGCACCCTCTCCATCAACACAAAGGGGTCCGAACCTGAAGCGGCGAATCTACCTCTTGTCCTGCTCATCGGAGACTCGATTACTGCACGGTATACTACGGAGGTCAGGACCGCGCTCAAGGGCAAGGCGTATGTCTCCATGTTAGCCACATCCCTGGCCGTGGGAGATCCCGCCCTACTTGACGAGCTCAAACTGGTGCTCCGGATGAACACCTATTCGGTCATCCACTTCAACTTCGGCCTTCATGGAGACATGAGCACCTACCGGGAAGGGTTTGCGGATATGCTCAGCACGATCCAGCGCTACGCCCCCAAATCCAAGCTCATCTGGGCTACCACCACGCCCTGCGCCAAGAAGGGTGACAAGCCCGATGAAAACGTGATCGAACGGAACAAGATCGCCGCAGAGCATATTACCAAGGCGGGTATCGCCGTAGACGATCTGTATACGCTGGTCGCAAACTATCCCGGCAAGTTGTGGGATGAAAGCGGCGTTCATTACAAGGAGAAGGGAACCGCGCTCCAGTCAAAGCAGGTGGCCGAAATCATCGTCCCCTTATTGCCACCGTCACCTGCGGCATCCGTGCCCTCCGCGAAGCCGTAAACGTCTTGAGCGGATATGGGCTGCGCCGAAAGCCACTTAAAGTGCCGCAAGCCAGCCCCCATCCACATAAATGGTTTGCCCTGTAATAAAACCCGAGGCGCTCGACGACAGGAATATGGCCGCACCCATGAGTTCCTCGGGCTCACCCCAGCGGCCGGCTGGGGTTCTGGTACACACCCAGTGATCAAACTCCTTGTTTGCCTTGAGTGTGCGGTTGAGATCCGTCGCAAAATAGCCGGGCCCAATGGCATTAACTTGAATATTATGCTTCGCGAATTCAACAGCCATCGCCTTAGTGAGCATTTTAAGCCCTCCTTTGCTGGCGGTATACGGGGAGATTGAAGGCCGGGCCCCTTCGCTTAACAGGGACGTAATATTAATGATCTTGCCTGCTTTCCGGGCAATCATCTTTTTGCCCACCGCCTTACTGACGATAAACGGCGATTTAAGATTCAGTTCCACGACATTCCACCAAGCCGTCGTGTCGAAGTCCTCAAACGCCCCGCGGGCGATCATTCCGGCATTGTTGATCAGGACGTCAATCGGGCCGATCCCGGATTCGATTTTATCAATCGCGGGAACCACCTGGGCTTCATCCGTGACATCAAACGGGCACATGTGCGCTTTGATATTTTTGCCGATGAGTTTCTGATAGGCGGCCTTTAGCTTTTCCTCACTGCGTCCATTCAGGAGGATTTCAGCGCCCGCCAGGCCCAGCCCCTCGGCAAACGCAAACCCCAACCCCTGTGACGACCCCGTGATGAGAATGCGTTTATTTTCAACGTTGAACAAATTCATTCCGTCATTTCCTTTCATTCATCAAGAAATCTTGAACAACACTTTCATCACGGTGTTCCCACTTTTGGCGGCATCAAACGCGGCCTCGGCTTCATCCAGAGAAAACGGCCGTGAGAGGATCTTTGAGAAATCGATTGCGTTCGAGGCGGCAATCTCAATGGCACGCGTGAAATCGAACATTTCATACACCCGAACCGTGGTGATGGTCAGTTCCTTGAAATTGCAGCGCAACATATTCATCATCAGCGGTTCTTTGGGATGGCTCACGGCACAGATCGTGCCGCGGACCCGGCACAAATCGGGTGAAAGCATGGCCGTCGCCGAAATGCCCACCACTTCGAACACCACATCCGCGCCCCATCCGCCCGTGGCTTTTTTGACTTCTTCAACCGGGTCTTGCGTGTTGAGGTCGATGGTTTCCAGTCCGTACTGCCGGGCGAGATCCAGCCGGAATGCCTGTTTGTCACTGATCAATACCCGTGACGCCCCGGCCATACGGGCCATAAGCGCCGTGAGAATGCCGATTGGACCGGCACCTTGGACACAGACCCGGTCACCCACTTTGATGTTGGATCGCCGCACGGAATGAACCGCAACGGCGATCGGCTCAATGAGGGCCGCCACGTCAAGTGAAATGGTATCCGGCAGCTTGAAAACGCGCGCCGCGTCCACCGCGACATATTCGGCAAACAGTCCGGGCTTATCAATGCCATAGAGCCCCAGGGTGTGACAGATGTGCTGCAATCCGGTTTTACAGGCATAGCAGTGACCGCATGAAAGGAGCGGTTCCACCACCACCCGGTCGCCGACGTTCAGCTCTGTTTTGGCCGACGGCCCGATGGCCGCCACTTCCGCAGATCCTTCGTGCCCCATGATCAACGGCGGGACCACACGGGGATGCTTTCCCGCCAAAATATGAATATCGCTACCGCAAATCGACGCATAATGGTTCTTCAGAAGTATCTGTTCCGGCCCAACAACAGGCACGGGCACCTCTTGCACTTCCAGCTTATCCTTACCCACATATATTATCGCCTTCATCTATTTCCTCATCCCTTTCCTGTTTATTGTAAACCTGAATCATTTAGCCGATCCATCCCCGACTTTTAACCATTTCCCGAACATGGTCCCGAGGAAGAATTGAATACCGCGTGTCTTCCCGAATTATTTCGCATCTTCGGCCTGAACAAGCACCCTGCGCCAAATGCCACCATTGGCAATAGAGTTATGAACCCGGACGACCAGTGTGTTGACCTTGCCGTACTCCAGGTCCTGAGGCGGAACTTCAGCGGCAAAAGGTTCCTCGCAGAGTTCAGCGATCCCCTTCCCTTCGGACTTCTCACTATGTTCTTTCACCAAGCGCCCGTTGACATACACCCAAGCTTGTTCATCGACAGCGCCGAACAATAGCCGAAGCCGTCGCCCCTTCCACTCTGCTGGCAATACAAAGGTAGTCCGGCACCAGCCATAACCCTGATAGTTACCAACCGCCTCGGTCTCAGCCCAATAAGCCGGAACCGCAACCGTAACCCAATCTGCCGTCTCAATCCCGGGGGCATACCATCCCTCCCGTCCTCCCTGATCACCGGGATCCGCCCGAAACAGCCATGACCCTAATGAAATCGTCGGCGAATTCGTGATTCCTTTCCATTCAGCGGGGATATCCCCATGAATGGCACTGTACTCGTCACGCGATACATTTAAGGGGTGCTTCGCCACTCGCATCGAGGCTTCCGCCTCGAAACTAATCTCGCCGAACACCGTCCGGTCATCCATGTCTTTTGTATTACCAAGAGCCGACCAGAGGGAACGCTCAACCTTGCCTGACCCACCAACATGTGTCCGCCCGAAATTCCCACGCCAGAGAGTCCCGTTAGCAGGGACCAAAACCCCCAATGACTTGAATGGCACCTTGACCAGTCCCAGCCAACGGTTTTTCTCCGGCTCAAGTCTCGTTTCATACGACCAGGCACCACTCCAGTCAGGATCGAACTGACCGTAGCGCGGATCCATCACATCGGCGATAAATCCGCTCGCCGCATCCACCTTGGAATCAGCTCGCGGCCCGACGGTGAACCGGTAGCCAATGTCCCGTCCAGAGGATGGTGCCAGGTAAATAGAGAACAACTCCGCCTCCGCAGGCTTCGCCATCAGGACAGCAGGCAAATCACATTCCAACCGGAAATACACACTGGTGCTGTCGTACAACACGCGAACCACGGTTCGCTGGTTCGGACGGGTATCCCTAGGAAGTCCTTCCAAAACCTGCGGCAAGGCGCCATCCCATTCCGCTGAATCCAATGAGACCACCCCTGTAGCCGGCTTAACACCAACCCGACTGACACCCGATAGCGGGGCCCTGCGCATCGCTTTGGTATCCCAGTTCAAGCACGTATTCTTAAATGGCTCCTGATACCCATCATTATATAGCCGCAAATGGTTAGCATTGTGGCCAGGTAGTGGGAAAAGAGTAATGGCCCACCCGGGCAATGCCTTAGGCCCTTTGGATTCGAAAAGCGAAGCGATTTCGGCGTTGCGGGCATCAATCGCATCCAGTAAACGGTCACGTAAGGCCTGATCCGGCAGGATTTCGTACGCGTGATAGAGATGGATGACGCGTGCCAGACTTTTGACATAATTGAACTCCCGACGCACGAGCGACAGCCGGGCCTTCACCTTATCCGTTTCCGCCGTCTTTTCGGCCTGGCTAAGCTCCTTCTCCAATGCCGCCAATAAGGTCGGCGTGTAGATAAACCCCAGGAACTGGAAGGGATCCGTGAGGAATTTCCGGCTCCGCCCGTAAATATCGGTATACGACCACGCAGGACATCGGGTTCCCAGGAATTCCGAGTACAACTCAATCCCGTGATAGAGCTGATCATAGAAGCGCAACATGGGCCCGGACGCCTTTCCAAATGCCCCACTGCAGAATTCACTCACAAGCTCCTGGGCCCGGTTATGATCCACATCGTCAAACATTCTGCCCATTGTATAATAGACTGGCCCTTCCAGCCCGAACAGACAGCCAATGCCATCGCGATAGATCGATTGGATATGATACGCGACAAAGCGCTTTGCCTGGGCTTCAACATAGTGAGGGGTACGCATCGGGGTATAACGGGTGCCAAGATTCGGGGTAGAATTGTAAATGTACGCTACGAATCCTGCGGGAACCGTGTAGTCACGCCAAACCTGCAGATTTTCCTCATTGGTGCCGCTCACCGCTAACCCCGTGTTTTTCGGGAATTTCCTGAAGGTTTTCGGAGGCTTGTCAGTGAGACTATAGGCCATCAGAATAACTTTCTTTCCGGGCCTCGCCTTAGCCACCTGCTCTGCCATAGTGCGGTGAAATATCCACAATTTCTCCCCCCAATCACTACCGGTACCGAACAGTTTTAGACAGTTATCACACTGGCAGGGCCGGAATCCATCCGGCTGTCCAAGATCGACGGCTTCATATCCAGCATCAAGCCAGGAGATCAAATCCTCGAATATGAGCTTCTGCACCTCAGGATTGGAGATGCAGTATTGCGCCATGCCATCAGGATCTACCAGCCGCTTGCCTCCGAGCAAAGCGAAATACTCCGGATGAGTGTCACGGTACGTCTCAAGCGGAATGGCCCTCCCGTAGGTATGCCCCCCCCACACCTCATCCACAACCGGATACCGACTGGTCGCCAGATCGTAGAAGCCGGCACTGGATCCCCAAGCCAGGTTGTAGGTAAGGGGAATTGACTTCCGGACATCCAGGTCGGACGGAACCCTGACAACAGCGGTGGTCAGAAACTCAACGGCAGGCGACTTCAACCAGTCCACGGAAGCATCATCCTTGATCTCACCTCGCCCGGACACGTCGGGGTACAGGAAGCGAGTCCCGACATAGAGACGAAGGAAATCAAGAGCAGCCTTTGCTGTACCAATCCGGTCAAAGGTTGGGGCCGTGGGATTTACTTTCTTTCGCCCTACCGCCACTTGCTCGCGCCCTGCGACGATAACGTCACGACCAACCACCTTGTGCACATAGCTCCAGCCGACAAGTTCCGATGCACGAACCCCGTGGCTACGCGCAAAGGCCGTGTCGCCCAGGTAGATCGACGGCTTCAGGGCATCACGAGCGGATTCCCCCACCACACGCACATCAGCCCCATTGGCCTTGAAGGCCGCCTGGACGAGACGGGCGACCTGCTTGAGACTCTCGCCAATGTCAGGACTAAGCGGAACATCCGGCAGGACAACCTGATAGTCGGTACGTCCCTTCTCTGCCAGAACCAGATCAGCCGCATCCGTCTTACCGAAGTTTGCGAGTACCATACCGACCGCGACAAAATAACGAATGTTCACAAGGAGCTCCTTCCGCTTAATATCGACATCACGAGAAAACCTCTATGGTTAATGCTTCGCTGGCGTCATTTCCCTAAGGCTTGCCGCCGCCTCTTTCACCATCCGATTCCCTGCTTCGGTTTCCAGGAAACTACACTCGGAGGCGCCATAGCCGCCTTCCTTCAAGGCTTGTGCCGTGGGGACATAAACGAGAAACGGGAATCCTGTACCGCAAAAGGCCACTCCCGTCATAAACGTCATGGCCACAGGGGATTCCCGGGTCAAGTCAAGCTGGAGCTGTGTGAAAGGCTCTCCCGGAACACCCACCAGGGCAAACGCATGATTGACGACCATCGTCATCAGTCCGACGTCAAAAGTTTTATCCGCGGTTCGGCACGGAATCGTCAATACACTTTCCTTAACCTGGAGCGAAGCGCCTTGCGGGTTCTGCTTGGTATCGATGGCGCGCACCACACGCAGCGCACATTTCCCGAGAGAGATCCCCGCCTGCTTGACCATGTTGAACCGATGGGCTCCGGAGAGGTTCATGTCGTACGGATCGATATCCCCTGACGCGCCCTGGATGAACATCCCCATGCAATCACTGCCCAGCTCCTGTTCCACATAGTCCACCATCGCGCCGGGGTAATCCCGCGTCAGGACTCCTGAATCCATCATCCCTACAGGATGACAGGCATAGTGGACAAGCAGGACGCGCGTCTTGCCGGCATCGTCCTCGACCTTCAGGACGCCGACCGTCGAATCAACGGGCTCCGTAGGCAGGCGCTTGGGATTGTCCCACATCGCCCTGGCTTTCCCATCCTTGTCTACCAGGCGGCGGTTATGCGCCATGTAGGCGCTTTCGAGCCGTCCTTTTCCGGCTACCACATTGGCAGGAAACAGGGTTCCCATGGCTTTCCCGATCGCGGCCACTATTTTGTCCTCCGTAGCCGCATACCAGGGGTCCGACGAAAGCCCCGGCCAGTCAACACCCGCCAAACGGTCTGCAGTACGCGTCCAGTCGGGCTTGGCCGGCGGCATGAGCAAGCCTTTCGGCGCCATGACCGAATGGGTATGCGTGGCACAAAGCAACACATGCTCCACCTTCCACTTCGCCTTGGCTTCCGCCACGACTTTCGCCGAGGGGAAAACCTCGAGATCTACCGAGACGATCGCCACCGAGGTCTCCTTGTTCTTCAACACGAGCACCCGGGCATAAATCGGATCATGCAGGGATAGGGCGCGGCCGGACTCATCGATGGCCTCCGCCGCCGCCGGCGTGATATCCACCTTGGCCGTTCCCGCATATAGGCGGTTCGCATCAGGCGTGGCCCCCAAGCCTGAAGACACTCCCAGACCGATCCCTACCGCCGCCATCAGCCACCCCTTACATCTTACGGTGCCACATGATTTCATTTGTTTTTCTCCCGTTGCAATGCCGCTTTGAATTTTGCCAGGGCCTCTTCCTCATTCCCCATCCCGGCCTGGATCTGCCCCTGCATTCTCAACAACCTGACACCCCACATGGGCGCCATGTTCCGTATATCAGTATCATCATATCGCCCAACCACTTTTAAGGCCTCCTGATATCTAGCCTGATTCACGAGGATATTAGCGGCACTCAAAGTTGCGCTGAGGGGCATATAACCGTAAGCTTTACCGGCATGCTGCTTCTGATCCACCTCAAAGGCCGCAAGATAGGCTTGCAATGCCCGCTGCTCGTCTTTCCTGGCCCGATATACATCGCCGAGACTATTCAAAATATACCCGTTATCCGGCACCAATTTTGCCGCTAATTCCAAATCCTTGAGTGCACGTTCGTAGTCTTTCATGAAATAGTAGGCTTCGCCGCGGCGATGCAATGCCGTGGCCGCCTTGCCGTTGAACGCTGCCGGCCAGGCGGCAATATCCTCGTCCTTGAACTGCTGTATCAACTCCGTCGTCCGACCCGGCCCTTTGCTTAGCTCGTTCATTCGACTCAACACTGCATCGATTCTGGCACTGACTTCATTCGTCATCATGTCGCCCGCCCGGACTGGACCTACCACCGCAAAAAAACAGGCCAAACCTGAGTACACCAACAGTTGTTTGTTCATAATCTTCACTATATAGCCTCCCTCGCTCCTCGCTTCCTTGACGTTCTCACCAATTACTAGCAGAATATCACCTGATCCTGTAGATCCCATGGAATTCAAAAATAAAACCTGTTTGCGTGCCACATTGGCAATGGCGATTACCGCGAGTAGTCTGGCTTCGTTTTCGGACGAAGTTCCCGCCTTCACTATCGGCGACAGGGAAGTCGTCGTTACAAAAGTGCAACGCAACGCCCTTGGACTCAAGTGGTTCATTGACGGGAATGGCGGAGTGCTAACCAGTGGCGACGAGGTGCAACTGTATGGTGCCAACGGGAAGGACCCGGTACGTGTCACCGGCACACAGGATCGATTGTTCCAGAAAGTTGACCGGGTATCGATCTCAACAGGCAACAAGGGGTTCCAGTATCTTGCAGGCGGTCCACTTTTCCGTGATCCAAAATCCCGGCGCTTGCTTCTTTTCTATCACGCGGAGATTCACCGGGGTACAGCGAAAAATTTCTACAGCGTGCTGGGACTCTCGATCCAGACTGATGAGCAGGGCTTGCGGTTCAAGGACTTGGGCCCTATTTTCACTGCCAACATCCAGAATGATCAGGCCAAATGGAGTATCGAAGTAGGCGGATCGCCCTACATCATCAAGGACGGCTATTTCTACATTTATGCGTTGGACACCCTACAGGAGGGGCTATCTCAACAAAGCCATCTCACCGTCGTCCGGGCCAGGGTCGATGATGTCGTTAATGCCAGTTTGGCCGGTAATAGCACCGAATGGATGAAGTATTACAGGGGAACATTCTCGGAGCCGGCATTAGGTGGGAAGTCCAGCTCACTGGAAATCGGCATTCCGCACATTCGTTGGATGGATATCTGCTATAATGAAAAACTCAACAAGTTCATGATGGTCGTCGCCGCCAACACCTCCCGTCAACACGTGGAATTGTTTATTACATGCTCCGACGACGGCATCCACTGGGCGGGACGCAAGCCACTCTCTAACGACAACGGCGAAGCGTTCTATCCGTCATTTGCAGGATTCATGGCAGATCCACGCCGGACCGGCCAGGAATTCTATGTATACTATACCTTCTCGGCCAAAGGAGGCTGGGAGCGTTGGGATGACGCGGTCATTGCGCGCCGCAAAATCACCCTAGTCCGGGTTTTAGCACAGCAGGCGGCGCCAGAAGGCCGCCTTGCACAACGGAATAACTAATCATGCCCCGCCCCATACAAGCTACCATCCATACGCAGGCACTGATCCACAATCTGGCCGTAGCGCGCCGTAGCGCGCCTGATGCCCGGGTCTGGGCCGTGGTCAAGGCCAACGCCTATGGTCATGGAATCGAACGGGTGTTTGAAGGCCTGCGGGGGGCCGATGGCTTCGCCTTACTCGACCTGGCGGAGGCCCAGCGGGTGCGTGACCTTGGCTGGCGTGGGCCTATCCTGCTGCTGGAAGGGGTGTTCGAGCCGCGTGATCTCGAGTTGTGTTCCCGGTTGGACTTGTGGCATACCGTGCACTGCGATGCCCAGATTGACATGCTGGCAGCCCTCCAGACCCATCTGCCGCATCATGTTTTTCTAAAAATGAACTCGGGGATGAACCGTCTGGGCTTTGCACCGGACCAGTACCGCTCCGCATGGGCCCGACTGAGCGCCCTGCCCCAGGTGGATAAAATTTCCCTAATGACCCACTTCGCCGATGCGGACGGCCCCAAGGGGGTGGCCCATGCCATGGACATCTTCGCAGCAACCACCCATGATCTGCCTGGTGAACGCACCTTGAGCAATAGCGCAGCCACCCTGCGCCATCCTGACATCGCACGGGGCTCTAACTGGGTGCGCCCTGGCATTGCCATTTACGGTAGTGCGCCCGATTATCCGGAGCATTCTGCCGACCAGTGGAGCTTGCAGCCCACCATGACGCTTGCTGCAAAAATCATAGCGGTTCAGCCAATATCTGCAGGGGATGGGGTCGGGTATGGCTCCAGTTTTGTCGCACAGCAAGACATGCGCTTGGGCGTGGTGGCCTGTGGCTATGCTGACGGTTATCCGCGGATTTGTCCCACTGGCACGCCCGTATTGGTGGACGGTGTACGCTCCCGCACTTTGGGGCGGGTCAGCATGGATATGCTGGCCGTGGACCTCACGCCTGTACCGCAATCCGGTCAGGGCAGTGTGGTGACCTTGTGGGGGCGCGCCGCCAATGGGACCGTGCTGTCCATCGATGAAGTGGCACTGCAGGCTCAGACAGTAAGTTACGAGTTGATGTGTGCGCTGGCCCAGCGTGTCCCCGTGGTGGTGGCGCAATGAAAATATTGTATCCCCGCGCGCTTCCCTCTTAAGCGCCCGGTCCTTCAAACCGACAGGCACCTTACCTGATGAGGTAGACGGCCCCGATGGTATGCGTCCGGAATCTGACTTCGAGGCCGCTCTGGCTGATCCCGATAATATTCGCCGCCCCGGCGATGTTGGCCGAGCCTATGGTGAAGGCGCCATCCAGGACGTTGATCACCATGTTGGAGACACTATCTTGTATAAAGTGGTTGGCCGCGTAGCCCGTCAGCGATACGCTCAGGTTGGTGGGACTGGTCCTCGCCAACAAAACACTGAGGGTCGGCGGCAGGTTGGACGCCTGCACGGTGCCGGAACCGTAAAGATCGCCATTATTCCCCGCAAACGTCGCGCCAACAGCCCCGGCAAGGGATATCCGGTTTGAATTGCTGTTGTCGATGATTCCATCACTTTCCACCGTTTCATTGAACACGGTTGGACTCAGGCTGAGCACCACCGGGGCCTGATTGACCAGATTGGTGCGCACGGTCAGGTCGTCAACGTAACCGGAACCCACACCCGCGATGCCGAAACCGCTCATATGACTATTGGTCTGGACCATATGGAACCAGGATCCGCCCGGGGCTCCGCCCGGTCCGGTCCACCCCTCGGTATCCGTCAGTGGCGCGCCGTTGTTAAGCCGCACCTGGAACATGGCGTTCGAATAGTCCTGGCAGACCGTGACACGCAACCAGCGGTTCGTGTCAATGAAGGGGGCGCTGGACAGGACGCGCAGTTCATTGTTCGTCACCCCTCCGGTGCGGTTCTGATGCCAGAGAACAAACTGCCCGTTCGTAGACACATAAAAGGCCAGTTGCATGGCTGTGCTGATTTGTGGCGAATCGACCATCGGCGCCGGCCAGACCGAGAAGTCCGTATAGACCATCTGACCGGGTAGACTATGGATCTCACTTTGGAGATCTGATTGGACATAGAGTTCATTGGTGTGGCTGGCGGTGACTGGTACCGGGCCTTGATAGGCATGAGCCCAGCTTCCCACGGAGTTGTCGTTGGTGACCACCCCTGCCGCCGCATTTTCCGCCGACCAGCCATTCGTGGCCGTCATCCAGTATCCATTCGTGTAGCCTTCGAGCGTTTCCACATAAGGCACCTGGTACGAGAAAGGCGTATCATTGATGAAGTTGATCTTAAGATCACTCTTGAGGCGGTTGACCACCCGTGACGCCGCCACATTGCTGAACGCCGCGTCTTGGAACTGGAACGTCAGGTTCGGGATGCTGTTGACGACGTCGTTATAGTAGGCCGTGCCGGCCAGTTGTACGCTAAGCTGCGTATCGCTACTCTTGGTGATCGCCACGGTCAATCCGCCTGGAAGGTTCGCTACGGCCACCTTCTGCGCGGCAACGAAATCGCTTCCAATGCCGCCGGTGAAGGTATCCCGGACCAAATCGATCGTGATCGGGCTACTGTTGTTGATCGCGCCTTGACTCAACTCGGTGAAGGTGTCCCCACTATAGGTCAACTGCGCCTGATCATGGAACGTCACCGACAGGCTCGCGGTACTGCCGGTGATGTTCGCCGCCAACACCGGTGTAAACGCGGCATTCCGGAACAGCAGGCTGAAGCTCGTGCTGTTGGCCGCCGCATGCGCCGCCGCGGTCCCCGACAGCGCCACCTTCAGGTGCGTCGCATCCTGGTACCACACCCCCACATTCAACCCCGCAGGGACCCCTGACGTCGTGTACTGCGTCCCCAGGGCATAACCAGTGTTCGCAAACGTCGCCATCCCGTTCGGGTCAGTCAGCGTCACCGTGTTCGTCGTCGCGATGCTCCCGTCGTTCGCCGCCGCCTCCGTGAACGTGGCGCTGTCCCACGACAACGAGGGTTGATCATGGAACGTCACCGACAGGCTCGCGGTACTTCCGGTGATGTTCGCCGCCGCCACCGGGGTAAACGCAGCATTCTGGAACAGCAGGCTGAAGCTCGTGCTGTTGCCCACCGCATGCGCCGCCGCGGTCCCCGACAACGCCACCTTCAGGTGCGTCGCATCCTGGTACCACACCCCCACACTCAACCCCGCAGGCACCCCTGACGTCGTGTACTGCATCCCAAGGGCATAACCAGTGTTCGCAAACGTCGCCACCCCATTCGGGTCAGTCAGCGTCACCGTGTTCGTTGTCGCAATGCTCCCGTCGTTTGACGCCGCCTCCGTGAACGTGGTGCTGTCCCACGACAACGAAGGTTGATCATGGAATCTAATCACCAGATCCGTCATGGTCGAATTGGATACCGACACGGCTCCGCCGCCAATAAAGGCACTGTCGGTGAACCTCACGGTAAGATTGCTGACTGAATTAAGCGCTAGATGGTTTGTGGCCAGGCCGACAAACCCGAGGCTGAGATCATAGGAATCCACCTGCACCAGTTGCATCGTCAGGTTACCGGGAACATTGGACACCACCACCTTTCCGGACGCCACAAGATCCTCGCCATTGGTTCCGGCGAAGGTCTTGCCGGTAAGGGTCAAATTGGTTCCGTCCACCGCCCCGTTGTTCGTCACGGTCTCCCAGAACACCGTGGATCCATATTGCAGCACCTGCGCCACGGTTGAATCGATAAAGGTGATCGACAGGTTAGTGCGAGAGGCCCCGACCACACTATAGGCCGGTACATTGCTGAAGGCCCCATCGACGAACGTGAAAACCAGGTTGGAGAAACTGTGGAGGGCGTCGTTGGCCAGTGCCTTGTTGGTCAGGATCACGCTGAGTTGCGTCTGGTTGGTCAGCGTCATCACCGCCACGAGATTGCCGGGCAGATTGCCCACCTGGACCTTGCCTTGCTGGAAGAAGTCATCCCCGACCGTTCCGGCGAAGAGGGCATTGGTCAGCGTCATCACCATGGGATTCATGTTATTGATCGAACCATCGTTGGCGGCGCTGTCCTCATTGAAATTGGTGCTGCTGTAGTTCAACTGGGGCGTGTTGCTGAAGGTCAGGCTGAGGCTGTTGGAGAAGTGATAAACGTCCGCCGCGTTGCCCAGCGTAAAGGCAGTGTTCAGGAATGTGAACACCAGGTTGGTGCTATTGGTGGCCTCGTGATGCTGGGCCACGCCGGTGAGGGACACCGTCAACAGGGTCGGACTGGCATAAGTGGCCATGGCCGTCAGATTTGAGGGAAGATTCGCCACCAACAGCCGGTTCGATGCCACAAAGTCATCGCCCATGTTCCCGGCGAACGTGTCATAGATCAACCCGATCGACAACGTGCTGTTGACCATCCCGTTGTTGGTCACTCCTTCGGTAAACCCGTTTGCACTCCAGGTGACCTGGCGGTTGGTCAGCACCAGATCGTCCAGGTAATTGGTCTGCGACTCGGCGATACCGAACCCATTCATGTTGGTTGGCGCAATGCCACCGGGCTGTGCCATAGAGAACCAGGACCCACCCGACGAGCCGTCGGGCCCCGTCCATGCTTCCGGAGCCGTGATCCATGCCCCGTTGTTCACCCGAATCTGGAAGAGGCCGTGCCCGTAATCCTGTTCCACCGTGAAGCGCGCCCAGACCCCGTTCGTCACGGACGGCCCGCCGGTCAGTGTCGTCCATCGGTTCGACGTCCCGGTCTTGTCATAGTGCCAGACGACGAGGTTGGAACTGGTATTGAGATAGAAGGCGTACCGCCAATTCGCATCAGTGGTCGGCGGCCACTGCGCCACGGTGGGCATGGCCATGCAATCCAGCACCACCACCCCGCCGGTTGGACTGACCAGCGTGTTGGTGATCTCGTCAGTGATCTGGAGCACATTGGTATGCGAGGCGCCGGGAACCGGATAGGATCCACCGTTATCGATCACATTGGTCGAGACGATCCCCGCCAGGGGGTTTAACGCGCCCCAGCCGTTGGTGCCCGAGATCTGGAACCCGTTGGTATACGGCTCGAATGATTCCACAAAGCCCACGGTGCTGGTGGAGCCCGCATGCGCTACTGACACCATCGCCACCCCGGCGCCAAGCAAGCCTGCCAGGACGCTCCTGATGCACTTTGCCAGGCTATTGTTGATTGTATTCATGGTCATCCCCCGATAACTCTTAGAACGAGCACGATTAGACGCCATTAAAACACATAGAACAGGAAACCCGGTTGCCGCGGAACGAGTACCAGCGATTTGCCATCTCCGGAGATGCCCACGCGATGATTGTTGGGATATACGGTCCAACCACTGGGAGAAGAGCCAGCAAAGCCGCCGGAGGCCGTCAGCACCGTCGGGGTATCGCTCAAGCCCATGCCCAAGGCGTTACTGAAGATCATCGAGGCCGGCAACGTCATGGGGCCCTTCACATTCACGGTGGAATTGGAGGTCCAGACCATGGTCCCCCCATTAACCACCAGACTATTCGTGAAGATCACCGAACTGTTGTTGAAGGTCATCACGCCGGAGTTCGTCACCACGCCCCACATTATATTGGATGTATTCAGGAAGGTCAGCCAACCGCCCGCGCCGATCGTCACACTCCCGTTGGTGTAGGCCGTTTTGCCACTGACCATTTCCAGACCTGCATAGTTGGTCGCCCCGCGGCCGGTGTCGAAGATATAAGCCTGCGATGCCGCCGCGCCATTCGTCGCATTGTTCAGGCGGAAGGCGTTCGCGCCGGACCAGGACATGTAGGAGGACGGATTAAGGTTGCCGCTTCCCTGGTTGCAGAATACATCCGCGTTGGTCACGTTGCGGAACGAGATCACTCCGCTGGCAATGTCAATATTGCCGACACCTAGCGGATCGATCGTGGGCGAAGCCGAGGTGAACTGATAGACGCCGGCGCGGTTGCTAATGGTGTTGCTGGTGTTGGTGCTTATCCTCAAGGTGTTCGCATCCAGCACACCGCCCCCCGTCACCAGAACGCTGGAGTTCAGGGGAGCGGCGGCGCCGCTGGCAGGAACACCGACCTTCACGATAGAGGCAAACACTTGGCCGCCATTGGTGATGATCAACTTATTGCCCACCGAGGCCCCGCCGGCACTCGCGTCGGTCATGTAGCCGACACAAAGGGTAGCCACGTTGGTCACCACGCCGCCCGACTCCACCTGCATCCAGTTGCCCGTGGCGGTGCTACCAGTGGTTTCGGCGCCGATCGTGAGTGTTGAACAGTTAAAGACAGACCCACTGCCTGAAACCAACACCGAATTGCTGATGGCCGCCGAGCCGCTACCAGACATGCCGCCGATGAAAAAGGTGAAGGCATTAGCATTGGTGTGGGTGACAATGCCGCGATTGGTGATGATCAGACTGTTGCCCAGCGCGATGCCGGAGGCCGCCCCCCCGATTCCCCCATTTAGATTACTGACATTAGTCACAATAACCTGCCCCCCGTCCGCCACAGTCATCATATTGTTCGTGGCATTGCCGCCGCCGACGGTCAGGTAGCCCGAGCCGCTGGCATCAAGCTTCGACCCTGCACCAACGATGGTAGCCATGTTGCCGACACCGCTGTTACCGAAAACGAAACCAGGGGCAGTCATCCAACCGCCATTGGTCACGATCAGGATGTTACCGCACCCGATTGATGAAGCTCCAGATACGTTGACGAATTGATTGGCGCTGGTGAAGCGGGCCGAACCGGTATAGCCCAAGCCGTCAATGCGTATACTGTTGCCAGTGGCACCGGTGCCGCCGAAGGATACCGAGGCCCCGACAATGCCAAAGGTAGAGGTGACGTTATTGCCGCCTTGCACCGTGAGATTGTTGCTGTTCGCGCCGGGCCAATTCCCAAAGCGAATCGAGCCGTTTTGCCAGAATTGGCCGCCATTGGCAATAATCAGGCTGTTGTTGAACGCATTGGTTGCATTCCCCCCGAGGGTGAACGTGCCCACATTCGTAACCATCGCCCCGCCAGTCACTCCAGCACCGTCAATTCTCAGAACGTTGCCTGTCGCATTGGCCCCCCCGACTGTAATTTTCATGGCAGCAACATTCCACACAGAACTACCCAGAGAGCCACCAACCAGCAGGACGGCATTCGAGTTGATGGAGTTTCCAATAGTGATGTCGCCGGCCGAAGACAACTGACTGTTATTGGTGATCACTAAGCTGGCCCCAGGATTACCGAAGGCCATTGCCCCGAGAAGGGTCATTCGTTCACTATTAGCGAGCGTCAACGTGCCGCTGTTGTTGGTTACCGAATTGACCGTCCCGGTTGCCCCCGACAGCGTCAAGTTGGCGTTCCCCGCCTTGACCAAGTTGCCCGGACCTTGAATGCTGTAGCTGTAAGTCGTGTCGGTCAGCGGAGCCACCGTCAGTGAGCCATCATTGATCATGGTGTTGCCGGTATACGTCAGGTTCGACAGCACCAGAATGCCCGCGCCAAACTTGGTCAACCCGCCTGAGCCGCTGATCACCGGCGCGATCGTAGCAAAAGTTCCATTCACAAAGTTTTCATACACGATCATTTCCGCCGCGCCGACCGCAACGGTGCCCTGCCCGAGGATGGAGCCTGATGATTCCATGATGAATCCGCCGCTGGCATTGCTTAACACCGCGCCCGCGTTGACGGTCACGGTATTGCCGACGCCCATTCTCAGGGCGTACACGTTGGTGTCCTGATTCACCGTGGAAGTGGTGATACTGACCTTCTTAGTGGCGTCCCACGACGTCGCGTCGTAGACGACGTCGGTCAAACCACCGGCGCCGTAGGTGACGAAGTTCCCCGTTAGCGAGTCCACCAGCCAGGGCCCGAGCATGCCGTTGACAGGCGTCACCCCGCCGGTGAAGGTCACTATCTCGCGTTTGCCCAACCCGTTTTGCGGCGTTATCTTCAACGTCGCGGTGCCAACACGCGGCGCCAGGTTGCCTGCGCCCAGGATATTGGTATAACTTGTTTGCGCCGCATTCAAAATGAGTTGCCCGGAGCCGGCATTAGTCAGGTCGCCCATGCTGAAGGTGGTGTTACCCGCCGCATCGGTGTCGAGCTGGAGGATGGCCAAGGACGTTTGATTGGTCTGACCCAGTGTCACGGGAGTGGAAGAACCACCAAGCACGTTGCCACCCCGCCACGCCTGCAATTTGCCGCTGTTGACAATCAGGCCGGCCAGCGAGTTGTTGGCCGCGTTGGTCAACACCAGTATTCCGTCGCCGGTTTTGGTCAGCACGTGGGACGTGCCATTGAGCGCGCCGGTCACAGTCAAGGTACCGGCACTCTGGTACCACGTCTGATTGCCACTCAAGGTGATGCCGTTGCCGAACATCACATTAAGGCTATTGGTAATACCATTAATAATCGTCAGGTCGCCGCTGCCGGGAAGAAAAACCCACTTGCCCGCACTGAAGTTCAGGGAATTAGCCGTGGCGGTGTTGACCGTCACGGTGGCCGTTCCGGCGGCGGTGAAAAAAGCGTCGTTACCGCTTCCCCACTGGACTGGGTTGTTGGTGCCAGTCGAGGTATTCGCCCACATGAAACTGCCCCCGGAGTCTGCCCACGACAAACCGCCCGTGGTGGTACCGGAGGCCGGCCCGATCGTGGTGAGAGTGTCAGAATCAAACCACTGCGAAGCCGCAAAAGCTCCGGGGATACCCCCACCACACAGGATGCCAAGCGCCAAAACTACGACCTCCGCTAAACGCCGCCCCATCCATCCCCGTCCATCGTGAATCCCTGTCAGCATCATCTGAATTTTCATGGCTTCCCCTTTGCTCCTAAACCGTTTATCCATTAAGTCTATGTCCATGCCCGTTCGGCTTCCTTAACGGTCTCACCAAATACCAGCACAAAATCACCAAATATTATTGCATGGGCGTTCTGTCGGCTTTGAACTGGTCGCGCTTTTCGCAATAGGATTTCCACGCGGCTTGTTGAAGCAGCTCCACCGCATCCTTCTTCAGATCCGTGGGGGCGAAGAGCCCTTCCGGACTGGAATCGGTGAGTGCGGCGTAAAGGCAGCAGGCCATCAGGTAGGCTCCTTTTTCGCTGGCGTGAAGTTTGTCGGAATGGAATTCCGATAGCGCCTGGTCGGAGGGGTTGGTTCCGACGATCTGGAGCTCGGCATAGGCGCCAGGCGCTAACGCCGCGCTGTTTGCGGGAATCGGCGCGAGCTGGGCGTTGTCGTATTTTCCGAATTGTTTCTTCTGTGTCCACCCATAGAACGGATGGACTTCATAGATCACGGGCAGGGCCTTGATGCCTTGGATCAGCGAAATCATTCTCGGTGCATATTCGGCGACCCCCGTCGACTGGTCACAGGTGGTGTAGGGAATTTCAAACACCACCGCGTCCCAGGGGTGCGCCTTGATGACTCCGCGCGGGGTGCTCGGCGCGGTTCCGAGATTCCAAAAGGTGGGGATACGAGTGCCCATCATTTCGTAGTCGCCGGATACGATCCGCACCCTGTCCGCAGGGGCGGACTCGCTCATGCGCATGACTGTTCCCGGAAGGTCACCGCGCCCGGTATTGCTGGAGCCAAGGAACAGTACTTTCTTCACCTTCGGATTCTTTTCAATGAAGGCGAGCCGCAGTTTTGCTTCACGTTCCGGAACGTAATCGATCCGGAGCAGATCGTGGTCCCAAGGCGAGGGCGAGGCATTGCCTTTCATGGAGAGAACCTTCTCGAATTCCGGTTTTGCTTTTGCATAATCCTTCGTGTCGAAATAAGTGATTCCGATATAGAGTTGGCATTCGGCCTTCCGCTGATCGGAAATTCCGGGCATGGCCAGTGCGTTCGTGAAGACTTCGCGCGCTTTTTCAAAATTCTGTTCCACGAGGTAGAGCTTGCCGATCTTCGCCATGGCCGCGACCCGCTCCGCCTGCTGCGATACGTTGGTCTGGACGAATTCCCCGATCACGGTGTAGGGGATCTCATCCTTGCTAAGCGTCTGAAGCGGGGTCCCGTCGGTCAGAATTTCCATGAGATAGCTTCTGGCTTCCGGGTAATTCCGGCCATTGATCGCGACGGAGACGATCTTTTTCTTCAGCGACGCTTTCTGTACGGGGGTCGCACCGGAAGTCTGTAGTGCTGCAAGGGCCAGGCGCCGTGCATTTCCCCAGTCTTGTTCCCCGATGCGTATGTTGATATAGGCAAGTTCTCCGTGCGTTTTCGTTTCGCCGGAAACGCCTTTCACGGCAGAGGCCGCGTAATAGGCCGCGAGCGCACCTTCACGGTTGTAGGTGGAATGCTTTTCCGCAATCGCGAGGTAGGCGCACGCGGTCTCGTCCGGAGTCAGCGTTTTACCTTCACCGGCTTTCGCACATTCCGCGAGCGCGTCGATCTTTGCCTGGACTCTGGAAGCATAACCCGCCATTCCCTTGGCGGCGGCCGCCTGGACGTAATAGTCCTTGGCCTTGTCGAAATGTCCCTGCGCGATTTCAAGGTCGCCGCGAGCTTCAAGGAAATAGCAATACGTGTCCTGCCGGCTCCATTTTCTCGTGTCGTTTTCTCCGACTTGATCAAGGATCTTCCACGTTTCGGAGAATTTCTGTTCCTTTGTCAGCAGGCGTACCGCGGTTAAGCCGCACATATCGGCCGGATAGCTCCCCTTCAACTTCGGTTCCGCAAGGACTTGGTCGGCCGTTTCAACGGCTTTCTCCAGATTGCCGGAAAGATTGGCGGCACTCATAAGCCCCGCCAGCACAGTTAACCTGGCCTCCATATTCGTCGTGCCAGGGAGAGCTTTTTCAAAGGCTTCCGCGGCTTGTGCATATTTCCGGGCATCGAGGAGATTGGTCGCGGCGCAGAAATCCGCAGTATAATCCGCAAAGGCGGCGAGGGTTGACAGACTCAGCGTGATGGCGAACAGTAGTGTTTTCATGTTGAGGAATCCCGTTTGAGGCTCTTGCGCCCGACATGGGCACGCTTAACCTTCTATCCACAAAATATAGCCTCCCCTCGATCCTCGCTTCCTTGACGTTCTCACCAATTACTAGGAGAATATCACTAGATCCCTACGAGAGAACGAGGCGTGCCTGGTGTTATTGTTAATCATCCCTGACTGCCGTCCACCAATGGGCGGACGGCGTCGCGGAGGGGAGTATCGCCGAGCGAATCCCAGGCTTTGAGCCTGAAGGCCCGTGGGCTCACCTTGAACCGCCGCCGGAAGAGACGGCTGAAATAGTTGCTGTCGTTGAATCCTGCGGCCAGAGCGGCTTCCGTTACGCCCAGATCCGGGCGCTCGATCAATAGTTCCGTCGCTTTTCTCAACCGCAGGTTTAGCAGGTATTGGACCGGGGAGTGTCCTGTGGCCGCCTTGAAAACACGGAGCAACGTATTGACGGATTGATGAGTATGGTGACCGAGGTCGCGCAGGGATATCTCCTCTTGATAGTGCGATTCCAGGTACTGGATCGCCCGGTCCGCACGAAGCAGCGGCAGGGAAAGGGGCGTCGTCGATCGGCTGTAGCATCGGCAGAGTAACGCGATCAGGCGCATGAAACTCGATAACGAGGCGAATTCGTAGCCCGGGGCCCGCCGGGTCAATTCCGACTCCATTTCCTTCGCCAGATCCAAAGCGTGACGGAGGTCCGTCATCCCAAGACGCAAGCGGCTCGCAAACCGGTGGTGCTGCCGGTAGCGGGGCTCCAACTCAAACAAGGCGTGATACCCAGGCAGTTTGCACATTTCGGCCATTGGCAACGAAAGGCGTTCTAGATGAAAGCGAATGTTTACCCGAACCAGTTGACGGGGTGAATCGAAACCATGGGCGGAGTTCGGCTTGATGACGAAAACGTCCCCCACCCTGAGAGGAAATCGCTCGCCCTCATTCACGAAATGGTCAGCGGTCCCGGCTTCGATGATGACCAATTCCTCGAAGGTATGGTTGTGCAACGGTATCGGGACCTGGTCCTCCCGCCATCCTGCAGTGAGCGGGAAATCGGACCGGTCAAATAAAGTGTCGCCGAAGGTATTAGTCGATTTCATGCGCCAAGGTCTGAATTTGGTGATATTGTGCGAATATTTCAAAAGTCCGTCAAGGAAACAAAATAGACATTACCTAAACCATAATAGATTCAGGGCTATTACTTTCGCTTCACCCCCTCTGCGACTGGTGGCATTGTGCTAATAATTGGTGAGATTATCAAGGAAAGGCCGGACGGGAATCAGCGATTCTATTGATTTTGACCAGAATCCGGAGGAAGACATGGGTATGAAATTATGTGAGAGCCAGACGGTTGCGAGCGGTGACGGCGGCAAACGGTACCATTGCGGAGCGCTCACCTACACCAAGATGGGGTTAACCGCCTTGTTCGCCTGGCTGCTTTGGGGCGATTTCTGTTTCACGTTGATGGAAGCAGTAGGCCCGTCCGTGCTCCCTCTCAAACTGAAAAGCCTTGGGTGCTCAAACTGGCTCATCGGACTGGTGCTCACTACTGTTCCGAATATTTTCACCATGACCGTTTGCCCCTATGTGAGCGTCAAAAGCGATCGTTACCGTAGCCGATGGGGGCGACGGATCCCATTCATCGTCTGGACCATGCCGTTTCTGTGCTTGAGCCTCATGCTGATCGGGTGGACCGACGCCATATCCTCCTTCCTGCATAACCACTCCACTTTCCTTTCTAACTATGCCCCGGCGACCGTCTCCATCGCCCTCATCGGGGTGTTCATTGCGATGTTCAGCTTCTTCAACATGTTTGTAGGGTCGGTCTTTTATTACCTCTTCAATGATGTTGTGCCGGCTCAATTTCTCGCACGGTTTACCGGTGTCTTCAGGATCGTCGGCACGGTGGCAGGTGCGGTGTACAATTACTTTGTCTTCCAATATGCCGAATCGCACATGCGGGAGATCTTTCTTGGCGCGGCCCTGCTCTACTTTATCGGCTTCGGCATCATGTGCCTTATGGTAAAGGAGGGGGAATATCCGCCTGTGGACGCCCAACCTCCGGCCAAGAAGGGCAAGATGCTGATCGAGTTGAAGACCTTCCTTCGCGAGTCGTTCACCCACAAGATCTACTGGATGATATTCCTTTTAACCACGGTCAGTGCAGGCCGCATGGCCATTAACCCATTCTGGATATTCTTCAGCAAGGAGATGGGGCTACCCTTGATGGACATCGGGAAACTCGGGGCCATCACGGGCATCACCTCGCTGGGGGCGATGTATGTCGCGTCGGTCTTTATTGACCGCTGGCATCCGCTTAGGGTCACGGCCTACATGACGCTCTTCTCGGGCGTCGGTGCCTTGACGGGATTCGTCTGGGTCTTTGTCACCCTGCCGGGCAACTATTACTTCTGGCTATCACTGGCCTCCGGCACCTTGGAAACGTTCTTTGGCGCTCTCGGGGCGGCCAGCAGTATGCCCCTCTTCATGCGCATGTTCCCGCAATCGAGATTCGGGCAGTTCTGTTCAGCCCAATCGATCCTGAGATCCTTCTTGTGCCTGGGAGCCAGCGTCCTGGCGGGACTGTACATCGACACCATCAAGTTCTTCTGCCATGGCTCCGACTTCGCGTATCGATTCATTTTCGGTTGGCAATTCCTCGGTTCAGCCACATGCGCGGTCATCATCGTCATCGCCTACCGTGAGTGGTATCGACTGGGAGGGGATAAGCATTATCATCCACCGGCCACCTGGGATCCGAAGGGATATGAAGAGATGCCGGTCGTGAAAACACAAGGCCCCCAGTCAAAATGGATTGCGGTCGCTTTGCGCTTGTTCGGTGCGGTGGTTGCCATATCCATGCTGTGCATGCCCGGCCTGATGGCATGGATGGCCCATCGGCAGGCCATGCGAGCGTTATCCTGGCATGCCTATGTGCTGCTTCCCCTGTCGCTGGTCGCCTGGACCTACTGGCGCCATGTCCGTAAGAATATCTTGAAAGACCTGGAGCGGGCCCGGAAAGGCGAACCGTTGGTCAATGGCATTCCGCACCACGGCGTGCTGGTTGTGAAGGGAATACTCTACCTGGCTGTCCAGGCGTTTTGGATTGTCCAGGTGGTGATCGCGATCAACCTGAACATGGAAATAGGCGCGATTGTCTTTACCGCCTCAAATGTCCTGACGAGTTTTCTTCTCATTGGAATCCTGCAAGGGATTTGCAGGATAGAACGCGGCTACTCGACGCAGCTGGATGATCCCGTTGCCCCGATAGGGCGAGAAACTGGGCGATAAATGAAAACCATACTTAAACATGCGCATGCGGCGGGATTGAGACTGGTGGTTACGGTACTGCTCACTACCTAACCCCGGCATGGGCCGGCAGATTCCCGTATGATTAACTCAGGAATGATGGTGACGTTCTCCACCGGCTTCCCTTCGATGAGATTCAGGACCATTTCCACGGCCCGCGCACCTACCTCGGCACGGCGCGGATTAAACGTGGTGAGCCGGGGATTTACCGCCACCGCAAAATCGGTATCATCAAAGCCGATGACGGAACAGTCGTTCGGGACACGTATGCCCATTTCGGCCAGTCCGGTCATCACCTCGATCGCCACCCGATCGCTGCAAGCCATAACGGCCGTGACCGACTTAAACAGTTCACCGTGGGCCCTTACGAACTCCCGTGTATCACCGGACTGGGGACCGCCGTCACATACAAGCGTCACATCATGCAGGCCGTGGCGCTCCAAAACAGAGCGGTATCCTTCAAATTTAAGCCGGGTGACGTTGAATGAGGAAAGCATGGCCTCCACCATCCCGACGCCCATGAACGCAATCCGTTTGTGCCCGCGATCCACCAGCCACTGCGTCCCGGTGCTGAACGCCTCGAAGCGATCTGAAACCACAGAGGGGAGCGTCGAGGTGTTGCTATTAAGAATGGTCACCAGCGGGATATCCCCCGTCAACACCCGTTTCAATGCCTCAATATCACTGTACACTTCCAGGATGATCCCATCTACCATGCGCTGACGCATCTCCTGCAGCGCCCGATCCTCATCCTGCCGCAGTGCGGAGCATTCATAAAACAAGGGGAGATAGCTCTTGGCACGAAGCCCTTCGACAATCGCCCTGAACATCGCGCCCGTAACTCCGGACGCTTCCAGCCGCCCCACCACGCCGACCGCATACGAGCGCCGCATCTGGAGACTGCGGGCAAAGTAATTCGGCACAAAGTTCAGGCGCTTCGCGGTTTCCATGATCAACTCACGCGTCTTGGCCGAAGCGTAACAACGTTTGTCACCTGCAAGGATCTTCGACACCGTCGTGCGGTGATAACCCGTCTCACGGGCAATGTCATCAATTGTAATCGCCATAATCAAAACTCCACGATGTGATATCTACAGGTAGAATATTTGAAATTGCAATTTTCCGCCATAACGATATTTAGCGGCCCCCATCATTCTGGACTCAGCGCCGCCGGGCAAGGATACGGCGCATATTCTGCCCCAGAATGGGGCCAAGAACCTCATCCCCGACATCGATGGACAGCAGGCGCCCCAATTCCCAGTAAATATCGTGCCCCGCCGCATCGGTCCCGTAAACCACTTGCGACGCAGGAACCGTTTTGAGTGTTTCCTCCCAGAGCCGGGTGCTGCAAAAACTGCCACACCATTCCAGAAACACATTGGGAAACTCCGCCGCCAAGGCTTCCGCTTCACGGCGCCCGCCATTCGTGCCACCGGAATGGCCCACCAGGAGCGAAAGATCCGGGTATTTCTGAACGATCTCGCGCGCCATGGCTGGTGAGTCCCACGTATTTTCCCATGAATGCATGAGAATGGGAAGGCGGTGGGCGTTCGCATACTCCCACATCGGCTCGAAGCGCGGATCGGTTACCTTGATCTTCCAGTAATCGCACAAAATCTTGAACCCGACCCATTGGGGATTGGCAAACCACGTATCCAGATGCGGCGTCAACCCCTCTGCATAGTAGGGATTAAAGGCCAGGTAGCCCAGGAACCGGTCGGCATGCGGTTTGAGCAACGTGCTCAACTGCCGATTTCCATCGATCGCCGAACCAAGCAAGGCTTGTAAGCCCGAGATGATCATGGTGCGTTGCCCCAGCCCATCCATCGCCTCGAGCAAATTCGCTATTTGAGCGTGTTCGTCCTGGTGTTCGAGAACAAATCCGGCGGAAGGACCCACATGACCGTGCGCATCGACCATGTCCACGCCTAACGACTCCCCTGAAAGGCAACGCTGCCACAGGCCATTACTTTTGGAGGCCGTCCCCATCGCCGGCGGCGCCTTGAGCCCGGTCAGGCGGTCCAGATTACCGTGCGCAATCATCTCGCGCTGCGCATCGGTAATATCCGCCCGGGCCAGGGCGGACATCGCCGCGCCATTATGCGAGCGGCACCCCGTCCCGAAAAGCACCCGTTCGGGACCGAAGTGTTTCACGGCGAGACTCACGCCACCCCAGCTGTGCCACACGGAGTTTTCCATCAGCACGTTTTGTCGGCGCCGCATCAGATCGAAGGTCCCAATACCCTTGACCCAGGACAGGTCGGACAGGATCAGGGGTACATCCGGGAAGATCGCCGTGAAATCAAGAATATCCTGCGTTGAGGTCTCATCGCCGCCCACCACAATGAACGGGTTCAGATGCAGCACGGCACGGATGACCGGTTCGCACTGGACCAGGGACAGAAGACCGAACACATTGACAAACCGCAAGGCGCGCGTGTTCCCTTCCTGCATCTGATCAACCAGTTTCCGTATCCCATCCTGCTCATAGGTAATCAACCCGGAGACCACCAGTTCAGGCACGATCCGCCCTTGCGCTCCCGGCGTACTGGCAATTTCATCCAACAAGCGACGGTTGGCGGAAAGACTGTGATGCTGCCGGGCTTCCACGTTCCACACCAGGGCCCGGCTGATACCTAACCGGTCCATATGTGCCAGACGTGAGGCGCAGGTGGGGAACTCAGGCACCCCACCGGCCGGGTTACCGAAACTGGCATTGACATCGAAATAGGCGGATATTGGATTCATATGACTTCCCTTGCTTTTTCACGATAGGCGGCATGCTGTTCGGCGGGGACAAAAAGCCCACCGGTTGTCCAGAAAATGTGAGTGGCGGAACCAGGATGGAGCGGCAAATCATTTTTCGTGAGGAATGCCAATCCCTCCTCTGTTTTGTAGAGCATTTTAACTCCTCCGCAGGCAGAGGATGACGAAGGCTCCACCTCCATCCCCTCGACCTCATACATGGCCAACAGATAGCGATACATATCCCTGTCGGTCAGCGTGATGCAGGCGCTCAGCAATGGCTCCATCAGTTTGCCCACGAAACGGGAGGGACAGGACACGGCCAGACCGTCAGCATCCGTCTTCAGCGTCAGCCCGAAATCATAGATGCTGGCATCGGCATGTTTCCCGGTTATAAGACCTACGGTCATGCAGGGGGCCTGCACGGGCTCGACGAAACAGCAGCGGGCAAAGTCTCCGAATACCTGGCGCGCGGCAAACGTAATTCCACCCGGTGCGCCCCCCACCCCGCAGGGGAGATAGAAAAATACCGGATGCGTCGCATCCACCCTGATTCCGGCTTCCGCGAACTGTGCTTTTAACCGCAGGAGCGCGACGCTGTAACCCAGGAAAAGCTCCAGGGAGTTCTCATCATCAATAAAATGAATTTTGGGATTTCCATCCGCGATCCGGCGCGCCTCGACACACGCCGCCGTATAGTCTGAGGCATGTTCAACGACATTCACCCCGCGGTGGCGCAGGCGTTGCTTCTTCCACGCCTTCGCTTCCCGGGACATATGGACGGTGACACGGAAGCCCAGAGCAGTCCCCATGATGCCAATGCTCAGCCCGAGATTTCCGGTACTCCCCACCGAAAGTTCATACTCGCCAAACAGCTTGCGAAATCCAGGACTTAACAGCTGACGGTAGTCAAGGCGGTCATCCATGGCCCCCGATTCCCGGGCCACCTTCTCGGCAAAGTGGAGTACGGCGTATATACCGCCGCGCGCCTTGATAGAGCCAGCGACGGGCAATGCGTGGTCCGCCTTAACGTATACCCCAGCAAGCCCCTCGACCCCATCCTCACGAGCAAACCGGGCAGCGAGCTTGGGGCAGGGAATCAGGGCGGATTCAATGAGCCCGCCGCTCGCATTCAACTCCGGAAAACATTCCGCCAGCAAGGGTGCAAAACGCTGCAGCCGGGCTTCCGCATCAAGCATATCCTGGAAGGTCAAAGGAAGTGATTTAAGGCATTCCCCGACCGGCTTCCAGCCGGGATTTTCCCAGAAAAGCGGTTGTGCGGCCTTGATTTTCTCAATGGCTAAGCTCTGCGTATTGATATTCATCTTCAGCCCAGTATTTGAGTTACCGCCTCGTGTAGCGTAGCCGCTTCGATGAACCGTTCCGGACACCCCAACCGGTCATATACCCGCCCCGGCCAGGTCCACCCGTGATGACTCGGGTTGACCAGGGCCACCTTACGCGGCGCCATGAGTCCCACCGCCTGGGGCATATCAAAGGCCCGCAAAACGCCCAGAATCGGTGCCCCGTCCAGATGGGAGCCAGGGGCATCTTCCAGGATGACCCCGGCAATCCGTTCATCCTTAATGCCGCTATACAATGCCGCTACGCCGGCGTCCCCCTTGCCATACAGATAAATCTCGTACCCGGCCAGTTCCTTGATTCCCGCGAGAGTGTCGACCGCCACATCAATATCGTGACTCGTCATCATCACCGGCGTGCTTCCCGTCATGGGGAAGGCCAACGCCAGAAGCTTGCGAATGGAAAACACAAAGTTTTCCGCGGCGAGACAAGTGAGCCCGGCGAGACGGGGCTCAAACCCGCCGCAAACCGCGGCCCCCGGCGGCATGGCCCCATGTATATCGCCCAGGATATCCCTCGCCCCGCCACCAGGACCGGCAATGCCCAGGATCAATTTCCGGCACTTCTTGGCAGGGGTAAGCAGATACATCCAAAGCGCCATGCCTTCAATCTGGCCGCGATGCTCATAGGTTGTTCCCTCTGGCAAACGCCAGACTCCCGTCGGCTTCAAAAAGGATTTTCCATCATCGCCCGGGAAGGCCGGAAGCGCGGCCAACGCCCGGTGGCGGATCGCGCCCCACTCCTGCAGATCCTCCGGCAACGGCAAACTTCCCCGTGGTGAAATCAAGTGAGGCAAAAGCTCCATCCGATTCGGTACCGGCGGACATCCATTAAACACCGCCACCTCTTTTTCCGACAGTTCATTCTCGCCCCGCTTGAGCATCGGATGCTCCGCCCCGGCCACCTGCCGGTCAAACCACCGGCTGGTCGCCTCATCGAATTCCGGATGGTCCCCGTGTCCGCCGGGACAGGTGACCAGCCCGCACTGGGGCTCCTGCCCATACAAGGCATACACTTTCCGGGTGCGCTCGACCAGCGCCCGGGTGATGTCGGCATGAAAAATGAGGTCGTCATCCGCAAAACAAAACAGCGCCGCACGAGGCGCGATAAGCGCGGCATACTCGCTGGTGTCCCGGCGATAGAGATTATTGGGATACATGCAGTTACAGTGGCTGATCAGGTGCCGGTTGGCAATGGCGTCAAAAGGGGTGCTGATCCCGCACAAGGTTGAGACGGCCTTGATCCGTTCGTCTGCCACTGCCAGGTGAAAACTGCAGGCCCCTCCGCCTGAGACTCCGGTCACCGCCAGGCGAGCCGGATCAACATGGGAATCGGCCGCGAGCACATCCAGCGCCCGGATGGCATTCCACAACTCGCCGCCCGAAGAGGTATACCCCATCGACATCCAGGCATCGAGCTTGCCGACGTCGAATCCATGGTGCTCCCCCGGATTGTCATTCTGTTCAATGGTGTCAACGATCAGGCAGACATACCCCCTGCGCGCCCACATGATAGGATGACTCTGCAACTCAAGGGTCCCGACGCCCCCATGACCACAGACATACAGCACTCCCGGCAGCCGTTCCGCCTTCATGGTTTCCGGGTAATACACACACGCAGAGGACCAGCAATCCGGCAGGATCTGGAACCCGATCCGGCGTCCACGAAATCCTTTACCCGAAAAAGCCCCGTACTCGGTTATTTTCAGATCACACTTTTCGGGAAGCGGATTCAGGCCCATGGAAGCCATGAAATCGGCCTTGATTTGAGGCCGCAACTGCTTCCAGTCCTCAAGCGTACCCACATCGCTCAACGCCTTGCGCGCCATGACCTCGACCTGATTAGACAAGTTTTCCCAAAGAGTCACACCCATAAACTACTTCCTTCCGCTTACAATGAAAACCCAATCCCCGGGAGACTGAAAAGCCGCGACAGGGGAACCTCGAGCTCTTTCGCCGCCCGCTCAACTGGCATCGTCAACCGCAGGTTCATGATAGGGGTCAGATCAATCGAAGCGATCTTTGCATCCGGCACACCCAGCGCACGCAGCACCCCTATCGCCATGAGTGAATCACCATAAGGCCCCATGTGCACGCCATCGATGGTCAATTTCAGCCCGGCAGGTTTCCGAGCAAGGGCTTCAAGGAACATCCCATGGAGGTCCACAAAGCCGCATTTTTTTTCGATGGCAATCCGCTGCATTGCCTCCACATACAGGGTCAGCCGTTTATTCCCCTCGGTAGCGGGATCTTCCTGAATGATGGTTGGCGCCAGAAGGACCACCTTGGCGCCGGCCTTCTGGGCCTTGACAACCATCCTGGTTACATTTTCCTGATAGGCCGCCAAAACGGCAGGATCATGCGGCGGCCCAAGCCGGTGCATGACATCGTTAATGCCGACACTGATAAAAATCCAGGTCGGCGCGTTGGTCAGTTGCATGTCCTTTTCAAAACGCGGCTCCATGCCCTCGGCTTTCTGCCCGCTCACGCCCGCGCTGATGAACTGGGGGAGTTTGATTTCGGGATAGGCCATCTTCAATACATAGGCCGTCAGCCGGACATAGCCACCATACGCGGTAATACTGTCCCCGATGAACGCGACCCTGTCACCGGACTTGATCAGCAGGGCTTCCGGGGCCGTTCCCGCCGGCGGCAGGAGTCCCACCATCACGGGCAATATCTTGGCCAACTCCATGGTCGTGGTAGGCTGCTGCGCAACGCCCGTCCCCACAAGCAGGACCAAGCAAAGGGCCATGATGTTCATCATTCTCACGTTCATTATTTCCCCTTGATATTATTTTTGAGCTGTCGAACCATCTCCCCATCGGTCACCGTCAGGGAAAAATCCTTCCCATCACCCATTTCCGCTTCACCTTTGACGTATTTCATATGACTGCGGCGAAACGTTGCGGCGGAAGAATGGACCTCATGCACATGCGTTTTCTCCACAATTTCCCTGACATTGGAAGGAACCACCCCTGCCGCGGCCATGATCATGATTCGATTGTTCGCATGGAGAACCATGCGGGCAAGCGTATCCATTCCCTCATAGGCACTCACCTTCTGTCCGGAGCTCAAGATGCGCTTAACGCCCAGTTCGATTAAAATGTCGACGGCATTACAGATATCGCTCACCTGGTCCACCGCCCGATGAAACGTGACCTCCAGCCCCCTGGCCTCGTTCATCAAGGACTTCATGGCGGCAACATCGATTTCACCCGACTCTGTCAAAACGCCAAAAACAACACCCGGCGCGCCCAGCTTTTTTGCCATATGGATATCTTTGAGCATCAGCTCCAATTCACCGCCCGAATACAAGAAATCACAACTGCGGGGCCTGATCATGACAAACACCGGAATCTGGACCTTCAAGGCGGTTTCGATGAATGAATAAGGAGGCGTTAAGCCCCCTTCTTTCAAACTGGCGCATAGTTCTATCCGGTCCGCTCCAGAATTTACCGCGGTCATCAACGATTCATAGTTGTCGAGGCATATTTCAAGATTCATTGTTTATCCTTGTTATAACTTTACATCAAAATTCGTTTCACGATAGGCATTCCATGCAAGCTGCTGAAATTTCAGGGCATCTGATTCAGAAATATCCTGAGGATGATACAGACCCACGGGACTACAGCCCGTGAGTGCGGCATACATGCCGCAGGCGGTAATGTAGGCGCCCTTGGGCGTGGCATGAATCCAATCGGCATACACGACCCCGAACTGCTCGGCCGTAGGGGCCGGCCCCAGAAACTGCATCCAGGCTAGAACACTGGGGGCCACGGGCGCCTTCAGGACCTTTACCATCGCCATACTATCATCGTGATATTTACGATATCCATCAGGATACGGCTTCGCCTGTGCAATTGGGGTCTCATAGATAACGGCATTGGCATGGTTGCTGTGGATCAGGTCACTAAAGAGTGCCCCATATTTCATCAGTTCTTCAGATTTCAGGCTGTAAAAGGACTCAAACACCACCGTATCCCAAGGCTCGGACGTAATCACACCCCGAGCCGTGTCGGGAGTGTCACCGGCGTTCCAAAAGGTATTGATCGTCGTGCCCATGCGCAGGTAATCTCCGGCAATGATCCGGGGCTGATTCGTTGGCGCCGAGGCCGCCAATTGCATGACCAAGCCAGGGATGTCACCACGATAAGTGTGACTGGAGCCGATGAAGAGCACCTTGAGAATCTTATTGTCATCGGGACCGAGATTCCTGAGACGCAAGCGTAGCATCGCCTCTCGCGCCGGCTGGTAGGCAATGCGTCCCCCATCCCACGGGGCACGGACTTCCGCACCCGGCATGGTCAATACCTTCGTCAACTCGAGCTTGGCCCGGGCGTAATCCTGCGCCTCGTAATAGCTGAGACCGACATACAATTGGATCTCCGCCTTGACCGGATTCGAGACCTTCGTCATGGCCAACACTTTGGCGAATTCCGTCCTGGCCTCAGCATAATTCCGTTCAAGCATGAGTGATTTTCCGATCAGAACTTGAGTGGTCGTTCTGACATCGTCCGGCAGGGCTTCATTAACCACCAGCTCTTTCAACAAGGTACGGGCCGCCGCATACTCCCTTAAATTCATGAGCGTTTTCGCCAGAGCCTGTTGCGCTGCGGCTTTCTGCTCGATCGAGATCCCGGGGATATTCAGGGCGGTTATTAACTCCGGTTTGACCTTAGCCCAGTCCCCGTAGCACACAAAGAGGCCGCCCAGCGCCAAATGGGCTTTGACCTTTTCGGCATTGGAGATGCCGGCGAGTGAGAGCACCTTTTCCAGAGTCTGTCGTTCTAAAAGAAATTTATTTTCGGCATGATAACCTGCCGCAATATTGAGCAGAGCCTCCCCGGTCTGGTCAGGAGTGTTCCCCGGCACCGCAAGCGCCTTTTCGTATTCGGCACGCGCCTCCACCCACTTTTTGGCTTTTTCAAAACTCTGTCCGGCTTGATAGGCGGCACCATAAGAGGCCTCTCCCGCACCCACGCGACCGCCCCCCGCCGACAACGAAACCAACAATACCCATATAGACAATTTCAATAATTTCATCATTTTGTTTTTCCTATTTTATACGAGATCATTCCTCTTCTATGGCATACCCGAATACCGAACGCCAGAGGCCCACTCACCCCATCCCTGCCCAGGATGTTTCGCGACTCCGGCCCGGGAAACCGACTAAAACACCCATTCGCCAAAGGCCGTCCGATCATCCATATCTTTGGCGATTTGGGTACTCGACCAAAGTGAACGCTCCACCTGGTTTGGACTGATTACATGAATACGCCACCTGTTTCAGACTCTCGCCAATCGCAGGGTTTGGTGAAGTGTCCGGCAAGATCATTTGATAGTCCGTTTTTCCCTCCGCCACGAGCACCAACCCGGAATCCTCTTTCCGTCCAAGGCCGGCATAAATCCTTTTGTTCATGTCCAGCATCTTGGTCCCCCACCAGGGTCCCATCTCCTGCATTTTCCTGATATCACTTTCGTCATATCGCTCCATGACTTTCAGCGCATCCTGATACTTACCCTGACCGACCAGGATGGATGCGGCATTCAGCGTGACACTGATCGACAAATAGCCGAACGTGTTCCCCGTACATTCAAATGCCTTGATATACGCGTCGAGTGCTCCGGACTCATCCTTCAGGACATCCCGGGAGAAGTCGCCCAGATGGCACCAATACGATCCATTGGAGGAAACCAGCTCCACGGCCACTCGCAAATCCTTCCCGGCACGCACATTGTCCTTCAGGAATCCGAAGGCTTGACCGCGCAAGTTGGACGCCTCCGCCATCTTTATGGCCATGGCGCTTTTATCCTTCACGGTCGCCGACCAGGCATCGATATCCTCATCCTGGAATTGCTCAACAAGGGTTTTCCACTTACGCTCGCGGGCCAACTCACGCATCCTCGTGAGCACGGAATCCGCTTTGGCCTCGGCGCTATTTATCCCGGGCTGGAGTGCGGCTCCCGCATCAGGCGCGGTAGCACCAGCCGATGCCAGGGACACCACTATGGAAACCCAGAAACCTCCAATACCTAGTTTCAGCGATGTTTTCATTAATTTTACGTCTGCTTCCCCTGGTGCTTACCTGATCTTTTCAGCCCGCAATTTCACGCGGTCGAGCGCTAACGCGATATGTCTCCGGATATCATTCATCGAGTGCAAAGGCTCACAGGGATTCAGAATCGGGCTGACTCGCCCAGTGGACGAGTCAAAATCAACCGCGCCATACCGTGCAGGGCGCCCTGAAGCAGTTAAGGACTCAGCGTAAGCATCCCCCTTGCTGTAATGCCAGAATTCCTGGGGATAGGGAATGAACCCATGGTGACGCATCAACTCGCTGATGGCCTCCCGGTTTCGGGCAGCCTCCGCGTTGACAAAAGGAGACTCCATCGGAGTTAATTCGGACATTTCGAGATAAGGGGCACCGCGACCGACTTCCGAATGATCCGACGCCCTTAAAACCGAAATATCGATTGCACTACCAGACATGTGGGTACCAATTTTCGGGTATGTCGCAATCAAGCAGGTCAGTCGCTGAAACAGGAATACCGGGTCCGGAATCGTGCCACGAGTTTCCCAGATAACCTTCTGCAGGACGAGATCAAGAACAGTTTCGTGCAACGCGATATGACGCTGCATCTCCCTTGACCGGAACCCGTCTTCCACCTTGAGCATCCAACCCCGCTCGTTCATCTCCCTTGCCACGGCCAGAAAATCGGGAATCAACCCCGACCTCAGATAGAATAAACGCGCGTCCTGACCGGCGATCAGGGACTGCGAAAACTCCACGGCCAGTCCTTCAGCAGCGACGGCCTCCTTCAGGGAGACCAATGATTCCCCACACTCCTCAACGGGGTACTCAAGCATCTTACCCATAAAGGCGTAGGCCGCGTCCATCTGCGTTGACCAGTATGCGCGCCTCGCCTCTTCATCGTTGCATTCACTTTTCATGGCAGCCCTAACCGTTACTTGCAATAAACCAAACTGGTATCCAGCAGACAGGGGAAATACGCCCCGGGGATATTGCCCAGAGGCAACACCGACTCGCTCAACCGATAGCCCAGAACCTCTATCATGAATTGCCGCCGCGCCTGACAGCGACGGTACAAGGCAGGCTGGCTCTTCTCCAGTTCCGCACGGAGAGACGCATCCGCCAGCATTAGGCCGTCTTCCATATTGACACTGATGGGGCCCTTGAGGGAGACGGGAATGATATCCGCCTGAAGGACACTGCCGGAAGCCAGTGGAATATCAGATCCCTTCCAGAAGGGGGAACTCACCCACTCATCCAGATGGAGGTAATGCCCCGGATTCACACAAAATGTGTACAAAGACTTATCCCGGGCACTATCGGTCGCCGCCCAGACCTCTCCTGCAGAAACCCCGACATCCAGGGCCCCATACCATGCCCGTACGGCGGCCAGATAGTTTTCAATGAGCTTGAAGGCCTCCTGTTTTTTCCCCGATATGAATTCAGACGGATCGGACGTCACCACGCCGGCCCGACAGGTGAGCGCACCCCAGATCCCAAAGGCACAGGTGAGATACTGCCCCTTCTGAACCTTGCCGTTACCGGGTGATGCCATTCCATTCGGAATCGTCTTGCCACACGCCAGCATGGGATGACACGAATGAGGCAGGCCGCCATCATCAAACTGCCTGGCGAGTTCAAAGCAACGTTTCCCCGGCTCCAGGGCCTTCAAGACGTTCAGAACCGAGGCCGACGTCCGCGTGGCCGCATATTCAAAAAAAGCGATCTGCTCAGGTTCATTGTGGATTCGCAGGCCATCGCGCGGATGCATGAACAGGTCGTTGGCATTTACCGGGCGTGACCCGCAAAGCTCCGTCACGAGTTCCACGATATAGGAAGGGGTTTCAAGGCGGTCGGCCCGGAGTGACTTCCAACCGGCGATCCCGCAGCGCATTCCGGCGCGGAGGCCCGCCTTGCCGAGGACCGGCTTCAAATCCCAGGAGATTGACCGGTCCTGCCCCATCAGGCTGAATTCCTGGCAAAGCAGGATGTCGGCAGGAATGGGAAGTTCGGACACGACATTCACGCATTCGTTTCCCACACACAAGGAGGCCTGCCCCTCGGCCGTAAGCACAAAAAGAGCCTCCTCAAACCGCGGATCGAACCCGGTGCAGTAGGAGATGTTTGCGCTATGCTCACGGTCCGCATACACCAGCAGACAATCCAGTCCCGCCGCCCGCATCCGGGCACGCACTTGCACCAACCGTGCGGCGTAAACCGTGGCCGGAATCAGCGGAATTTCCCGGGGAACACCAAACTCCGGAATCGATATTTTGGAGATATTCATAATCGGGGTATTTCCTTTTTATTGCTGTTCAACCGGGATGAGGGTGAATCGGTGAGACTTCGGCTGGGCCGCCGCCCGGATCTTGGCATCGGCTTCCAGTGCCTGCTGACTCAATTTTTCAGGCGTCGCAGAAGCCGCAAAGGTGGCGGCGGGATTTTTAATTAGAATCCCGTAATTCTGGCGCCAGGCTGTGACCAAACTCTCTTTCGCGCCCACCAGACTCAGAATCTGCTGACATTGATTGGCTACCGGGCCCTTATCCAGAAGCCCCATATTCCACCCTTTTTCCAAGTCGCGGGTTGCCACCGTCGTCACATTGGTCCCATCGATATCCACCCGATAGGAACCACCCTTAAGCCCTTTGACGGTCAGAATCCACTGACTGAGATCCGCCACGGCGGGGTAGACAATTAACCCGCCGCGCGCATTATCGGGAATAGGCATGGGCAGGCACGTATCCAGACGGTCAAATGATAAGCCGCCATTCTTCTCGACCACCACGTTGTTCACCTGACACTGAATCAACTCACCGACTTTGCCCGTGGCCTCCAACGTCGCCTTGCTGACCAGACCGGGCGCGTTGAGCCCTTTCAATAAAGCCGCCTCCATCGTCAGATTCCCTGCCGGTCCGGGATGCACATAGTCAATCCCCAGATCTGTACCACTTGCGGCCATCTCGCTTTTAGCCCAGATATCCAGCCACTGCTGGAGATGTTCCCGGCCAGGCAACTCCTTCTGTTTTTCAAGCACATCACGGGCCACGCTGGCCGCATAATGAACGCTTTGAACGGGAAAGTTTTTCGCCCACACATCCACCAAAGTATGAAATTGATCGGCAAACGCCAGGCCTTGTTCCGTCGCGATCACGCCCAATGCGGTTGAATTCCCCTCCACTTTATCTTTCATGCCGCCCTTCTTGATGGAGGCCAGATACACCCCATCAATCAGCGGATGCGGTGTGAACAGAACCGGACGTGCCCCAACCCCCTTGATACGTTCCACGAGCGCGATCATATTGGTACGATACTCCGTGTAGAACCCGTCATTCAATCCCAGTTCCACGCTGACCACCGTCGGCTTCCAGGGGGCCACATCCCAATCAAACCGGGCCATGGCCTTTGGAACCGTATCGCCGCCAACACCCGAATTGCGGAAATGGAATGTCATGGCGGGAAATCGGGCGTAGCAGAACGCTTCAATATAGTTGACGTGCTGGTGACGAGCCGTCACCGAATCACCCAGTAGCACCCAGGTATCCCCATCTCGAAGAGGAAATGGCCCGGTATACGCTGGCCTGGCCTGAGGCTCCTGCGCCAAACAGACTGCCGCCAATGACACCGCTAGAACTGACATACATGATGCTATTTTAGACTTCACACTCATAGATCGCTGCTTTCTTATATAATTAGGTTCTTCACTACTATTTTGAATTCTGGATCAATTCAAGGGTCAGGGGCGGATGATTCAAGCCCTGGTCATCCCGATAGTCGGCATGCCGAACCCAGGTAAACACTTCGGCCGCACCGCAGCCGCAGGCCCCGCCCCAGTTCACTGATAGCAGCCGATGTCCGGAGTCCGGCAAATGGGCTTTAGGCATCTGGCAGCGGTGCAGTCCGATCAACTCCATCTTCCGGCCCAAAAAGCGCGTGCAGTCCACGAAGGTCTCCCAGCGACAGTTGAACTCACCTAGCCGGGTGTGCGCCTCGCGCCAGTGCAATAAGGAGCCGCGTACGCCGCGTTCAACAGCCTGCCAATAGCTCATGGTCGTCAGCAGCGATGTCGCGTAGTGTTCGATATTCATCTGACTCACCCCATGCGTCAGAACGCACTCGGGATTTTTTTCAACGATGAGATCCGCCAACCGCTTCACACTGGTGGCGTCCTCATACGCGGTCAAAATGGTCGGCACGTTCGCCAGGACTCCGGCCGGCTGGGCGCACCCATAGCGCACCTCGGCATTTTCGTTTCCAGGGCCGCCGTAGTAGTGACGCTGGGGATGGTCCAGATGAATCGGGGTGGTGCCCAACGCACGGGCCGCCTCATCGCATTCGCGCTTGCGGCGCGCCATCATGGGCAGGGTTGTTTCAGGCGTGCCACGGACACTGCCGTCGCTTAAAAGCTCATGGACGTGGCCGGACATGTTGTTGGTGGACATGACGTAGATGACCTCATACCCCTGTTCGCGATACTTGGCGAGGGTGCCTCCCGCGTTAATCTCGACATCATCTGCATGCGCACCGACCACCATAATACTTCTGTTCATAGAATATCCCGTTTTGAAAAGTTACGTTTCAGGCCAACAACCGCATCATTCGTTCCCGGCTCTCCACCATTGCCCGACCGGTATGATAGGAGACCTTCCAGGGATTACCGATATTTGCATCGATGGGTTTTCCCTGCCGATCGAGCAATGTCCGCCATTCGCCGACGCCCTTGACGATCATGTAATCCCTTGCGAATTCCCAGATTTTGCTGAATGCGTCGAGGTAGCGACGGTCGCCGAACGCCTCGTAGCCATCCAGAAAACCGACCAGCGACTCGCTGTGCTGCCAGAACTCCTTCTCTTTGACAATCGCCTCACCGGTCGCACGCAGGCCATCGCGGTAGATGCCCCCAAATTCCCAGTCGACCCCGTGCTGAACGGCATGATCGAGCAAACGCCGGAGCGGGGCCTGATAGGACCCGGCCTCGACCTGCGCCGTCTTAAGGGCCAGCCGCATCAGAAACTCCAGCTCCAGATTGTGACCATACGAGGTGGTATCCACGGGATTGGCCGGCTGCTCCCCCTGTCGCTCGCCATTCCAGGTTCGTTTGATGGCAATCGCAGGAAGGGACTTGAAGGCCAGATCAAACTGGTTCAGACCACACCCGGTAACGGGATCAATCATCCGGGTGGTGATCAGATCGGTCACTTCCAGCAATTTACGGCGATGAATCGCCTCCCCGCTGGCGGCCGCCAGCGTGGTGAACGACTCCATCAGGTGCATATGGGTATCCAGCCCCTTGCGGTCGCCGCCGGCAAACCCTTTGGCTTCCGGGGCCCACTCCTGCGTGAGGTTTTCATAGTACCCCCCCCGCAGGGTGTCAGCGGCATATTTCTGAAGGCAATCAAAGGTGCGGGAGGCATAGTCCAAGCCACGCGGATCGCGAGTCGCCAGATAATATTCGCTCAACGCGTAGATGCAGAAACTCTGACCGTAGACAATCTTGGCGCTGTCAAGAGGCGCCCCATCCCGTTGCACCTTCCAAAAAAAGCCGCCGTATTTTTCATCCCAGAAGTGCTTGATCAGGAAATCAACTCCCCCGGAGGCAAATTCGGCCGCCTGAGCCAGATCAGGAAAGCGCCGGTGCAAGGTTGAGAACCACCAGATCAGCCGGCATTGGGTATTGGCGTATTTCTCCGGAGTCGGCAGGAGCCGCCCCTGCTCATCTGAGTTTGTGAGAAATCCGCCATATTGCGTGTCCCGGGCGCGCTGGAACCAGAACGGGATAATGCCATTGAACAAATGGTCCTCAACGGACTTCAGGTGTCCTGACAGGATCGCACGCTCAGCCTGATCGATTTTACGGCGCGACTGATTTTCAGATACAGACATAAACCCTCCGTTTTTCAGTAAAGAAATCGTCCCTCATGTTTGGCCTTCGCCAGTTCGACCAGGATCTCGGCGATCCGCTCCACGGCGACAGTAACGATTTTCCGGCCTTTTTCCCTGGTCGCCATCGTCGGGTCACCCACTCCGCCATTCGTTGTATACAGATCCCAGGGACGCAAGATGCCGCCCCCGTACTTGACCAACGTTGGAAGCTGCGTGGGATTGGTCCGGGTCTTCTCGGCGACCTCCATACGCACCAGGGCAGGGCATAATTCCAGAGACTCGGACGTTTCAATCTCATCGGCATGGGAGAGTTCATCGGTTTCCTGTACCTGCGCCACAATATCACCCACCGTCATCCACCAGTTGACCGTGGTAATGAACGCGTCGTGTTTTCCGTAGAATTCGCGGGAGATCGCCTCGAGCGTGCCGTTGTTGCCGCCGTGTCCATTCAGGATCAGGAACTTGCGGATTCCATGGGCCCTCAGTGACACGATCAGGTCTTCGAACAGTTTAAACAGTGTCGTTGGCTGGACGCTAACCGTATAGGGGTAAGGCATCACATCCGGACTGCACCCGAACGGAATGGTCGGCAACACGAGGATCCCCGCCCCCTGCTCCGTGGCCCGTTCCGCCGCCCGCTTCGCCAGTTCCGCCGCGTGAAGGGCGTCATTCCCGAACGGCAGATGCCGGGCATGAACCTCCGTAGCGCCTATCGGCAGCACCGCGACTTCAAACGAGCGTCCTTTTAAATCCTCCTGACACATCTCAAACAACACCACTTTTTTCATGATTTCTCTCCCACCTTCATTTTAACCCCATCCCGCGTTAGGCCCGTTCCATGAATCGCACAAATCTCAGATAAACAGGAAGCATCAGAGCCGCCATAACCGTCACCCCTCCGCAAATCCAGGCACTGCGGGAATCAGGTGACAAATAGAGAAAATAGAGAAAATAGAAGCCATTGGTGAGCAGGCACCCGAACCAGGAAATGATGACGGGAATAAACATCCCCTTTCGAACGCGTGTATCCTGCGCCTTGGGCAGATCCGCATACCGGATGCGTGTCAGCGGCGGCGTATAGCCGGTATCGCCACCCAGGCGCTTCCAGTAACGATAGATGCAATAGCAGAGGCTGAACGTAACAAACGCAAAGGCCCCCTGCCAGACCACCACGTAACGATAGGACCTCAGACTGTCTGCGGGGAAATGGCTTTTGACCATATCGAGGAAGAGACCAGCCAGAAGTCCCCCCAGCATCACTCCTGCTGAACGCACCAGCGCCTGCGCCCCGCAAAATGCCCCGAACCGGCCCCGGGGGAACAAGTGCATCATCCGGGGCATAGAGGTCGTACTATGGATCGCCGTGAGCATCACGCCAAAGGCACTGCTTCCCACCAGGACCCAGAAGAAAATGGCGGAAGTTGGTGGATCAATGAATATCCAGAGGAGATTGGTGAACATGAAAAAAAAGCTAAAGGCGTTAACGTAGGCGTCTACGCGCACCGGATGCCAGCGGTCGGCCAGTACCCCTGCAAAGGTCAGGCACACCGCGATCATGATCCCATAGAAAGCCCCCATTTTGCCAATTTGCTCCAGATCCAGGCCCAGCGACTGAAGCGAGAACACGTTAAAGATGCCGATGGTGCCCGATATCGCACCAAACATGGTTCCCAGAAAAATAAGCCAGAAAAAAGGGACAGAAAAACACTCCCGGCCGAAGGTTTTGATGTCCCGTAGCAGGCTCGGCGCCAGATCGCTATCAGGCGGCGGCGGATACTGCCCTTCTTTAACCTTGAGGCACATGAGCCCGAATCCGACGAAATACAAAACAGCCGCGCCGATATAAATTTCCCGCATGTGGCTCAAGGCATAACGATAGATGAAGTAGTTATAGAGCGCTCCGCTGAGCACGCCTACCAAGCGGGACCACCCCATAAACCGGCTCTGGTAGTGCTCCGGAACCACGTCGTTATATAGATAGTAGTACACCGAGCCCACAAACATGTTGAACAGGTCGAACATTCCGGCGAACACGGCCAGCAGAAGAATGATTACCGTATTTCGCGAAAGCGTACTGCCGCTGAAAAACAGCCCATGCAGCCAACTGCCAATGTTGTCGCTGAAACCGATGAACAGCAAGGAGGCGGTCAGGAACGGCATGGTGTAGAGAATGAACGGAATTCGGCGGCCCCACCGGCTGCGATAGTGGTCGCTCTTGAAACTGACCCATGGACAGATCGTCGTATTGAATACACCGGGCAGCGTGCTCATGATCAGCGCGATGATCCAGTTAGCCGAACCCAGGCTTTTGAGTTTCAACGGGATAATGCTGGGAACCACTGTTTCCATCAGGTTGAAACAGAAGTCACCCCACAGCAGCCAGCAGAAGAGCATGACCAAGCCTTGCTTCGTGTAGGTCAGACTTCCACAACGATGAAGCTTACGGCCCTTTGAGTCATACTCCGCCCCCTGAGAATGGCCGGAATCCAAGGCCCCGCCCTCTGTACACACGCCCGAAACCACCGTTTCGACCGGGGCAGAACTCGATTTGCAGGTCATAATGCCTTTTCCTTCTCGTTTAAGGTCAGTTTGGATAGCTACAGCAAAAGCACTGATATATATCTATCTGTAGATAAAATACCGAAAGAAGGGGCTTAACGCTAGAATAATCTTATGGTAGGGCCACCCTTGATTATTTTTTCTCAACCGCATGCCCGAGAACCGGGCGCCAAATGCCCCCGTTGGCAATCGAATTATTCACCTTCACAACCAGCACATTTGTCTTGCCATAATTCAAAGCTTCGGGAGGAACCTCCGCCGCGAACGGTTCATCACAGATTTCACCGCAGGCTTTGCCTTCCGACTTTTCACTATGCTCACGGATAAGCTTTCCGTTGACATAGATCCACGCCTGCTCATCAACCGCGCCAAACAGGATTTGGAGTGGTTTCCCCTTCCACCCTTCGGGGACCGTGAAGGTGGTGCGATACCATCCGACGCCCTGATAGTTCCCTACCGCTTCTGTCTCAGCCCAATAGGCAGGCACCTTCACCGGCACCCAATCAGCCGTATTGATGTCGGCGGCGCACCACCCGTCTTTGAGCCCCTGATCGATCGGGTCTGCACGAAATAGCCAGGGTCCGAACGGAGCGGGGAGCGGGTTAGCCACTCCTTTCCATTCGGCCGGGAATTCACCATGCTTGATACTGTACTCTTCACGTAATACTTGCAAAGGAGGCTTTGCCTCATTCTCAGCGCCCCCGGCCTCGAATACAATCTCACCGAAAACCGTCCGGTCATCCATATCTTTGGTGTTTCCCAAAGCCGACCAAAGTGAGCGCTCAATCTGATTGGGGCCGCTCAGATGGGTCCGTCCAACATTGCCACGCCAGGCGGCTCCATCCGCCGGCCGTTCAACGGCAAGGGTCTTGAACGGCACCTTGATCAGCGCCACCCAACGATTCTTTTCCGGTTCGAGTTTGGTCTCATAGGTCCAGTCACCACTCCAGTCGGGATCGAACTGGCCATAACGCGGATCCATCACATCGGCAATGAACCCGCTCGCGGCATCGGTCTTTGATTCGACCCGCGGTCCAACCGCGAATCGATAGGAAATATTCCTACCGGTTGAAGGTGAAAGGCAAACAATCAGCGCCTCTTTTTCGCCAGGGTTCGTCATCAGGTCAGCGGACAAATCGCATTCCAGTCGAACATAAAGAGCGGACGTGTCATACAGCATCCGGAACGTTGTTTTCTGACCTGATCGGGCGTCACGGGGAAGTCCGTCCAAAGCGTTCGACACCGCATTGTCCCACGCCGGTGTATCCAAGGTAACGGGGCCTGAGACCGGCTTAATGACCAGACGATTGGCACCCGTCAGCGGGGCCTTACGCATCGCCTTGGTATCCCAGTTCACACACGTATTCTTGAATGGCTCCTGATAGCCGTCGAAGGCCAGTCGCAAATGATCGGCATTGTGGCCGTGAAGCGGGAATAGAGTAAAAGCCCAGCCAGGCATCGGTTTGGGGCCAAAGAACGAGGCGATTTCGGCATTGCGGGCATCAATCGCATCGAGTAAGCGGTCGCGCGAGGCAAGGTCTGGTTGAATCTCGTAGGCATGATAGAGATGAATCACGCGCGCCAGACTTTTGATATAGTTGAACTCCCGGCGGACTAGTGAGAGCCGTGTCTTGATCTTTTCAGTATCAGCAGTCTTTTCTGCTTGAGCCAGTTCCTTCTCCAGAGCCGCCAACAAGGTCGGGGTGTAGATAAACCCGAGCAACTGGAAGGGATCGGTGAGGGTCTTATGACTCCGCCCGTAAATGTCGGTATACGACCAGGCCGGACACCGGGTGCCCAGGTATTCGGAATACAGGTCAATCCCATGATAGAGCTGATCATAGAAGCGCTGCATGGACAAGGCAGTCTTCCCAAATGCCCCCGCACAAAATTCATACACGAGGTCCTTGGCCTGATTGTGATCTACATCATCAAACATCCGCCCCATCACATAATAGACAGGTCCTTCCAAGCCGAACAGGGCCCCGTTCCCGTCCCGGTAAATCGATTGGATGTGATTGTTCACAAAGCGTTTGGCCTGGGCTTCAACAAAGCGCGGCGTCCGCATCGGGGTGTAGCGGGTGCCGAGATTAGGTGTCGAGTTGTAGATATAAGCCGAAAAGCCCCTGGGAACGACATAGTCGCGCCAGGACTGGATGTCCTCCTCATTGGTGCCACACAGCATAATCCCGGTATTCTTCGGGAATTTCTTGAAGGTTTTCGGGGGCGGATCTGTCAAACAATAGGCCATCAGGATAACCTGTTTCCCAGGCCTTGCTTTGGAAACACGTTCGGCCAGGTTGCGGTGAAGAATCCACAGTTTCTCACCCCAGTCGCCACCGGTCCCAAACAATTTCTTGCACGCCTCACACTGACAGGGGCGAAAGCCATCCGGCTGCCCGAGATCCACCGCCTTATACCCGGCATCGAGCCAGGCGATCAAATCCTGAAACAACAATTCCTGGACCTCAGGATTGGAGATGCAGTATTGCGCCATGCCGTCAGGATTAACCAACCGCTTGCCACCGAGCAACGCGAAATATTCCGGATGCGTGTCACGGTACTTCTCTAGCGGAATGGCCCTTCCGTAAGTATGGCCACCCCACACCTCATCCACGATGGGATATCGGCTGACGGCCAAGTCGTAGAACCCCGCGCTCGGTATGCCCACGTTATACTTAAGGGGAAGGATCTTCTGTACATTCAGATCTGAGGGGATCCGGATCACAGGGGTTGGCAGAAACTCAACAGCAGGTGACTTCGACCAATCCACGGAGACATCGGACGTAAGATCGTCCCAGCCCGAAACGTCCGGGTAGAGAAAACGGGTGCCAGCGTAAAGCCGCAGGAAATCGAGCGCGGCCTTCGCCGTACCAATCCGATCAAAAGTTGGTTCTTCGGAACTACTCTTCTTTTGTCCCACGGCCAGTTGTTCTCGACCCGCCACGATCACATCTCGACCAACCACCTTGTGCACATAGTTCCAGTTGATAAGTTTTGAGGCCTCTACCCCGTTGCCCCGTGCGAACGCCGTGTCGCCCAGATAGATCGCGGGTTTGGCCGCATCATGAAGGGATTCTGTCACAACCGACAGCTCCACCCCATTGGCCTTGAACGCCGCCTGCATGAGGCGCGCCACCTGCTTCAGGCTCTCGCCTACTGCAGGGCTTAGAGTGGTGTCCGGTACGATAATCTGGTAGTCCGTCCGCCCTTTTTCAGCCAGCACCAGATCAGCCGCCACCGCGCTACCGCAGGCCGCCACCCCCATACATGCCGCCAACCAAGTCCGAATGCGCATATCTTCTCCTTTTTCAGATTAATCTTCCGTGATTATCACCCCTATTATCCTTGCAAGCAATAGACAGGTGTTGCTTTTACTAGACAAATATTGCGTTTCACTCAAAGTTGCCGGAAACCTAGTTGGTTCTGATAACTCCCTCCGGACAGGATCAGGCACACCCTCCATTGACCCCCAGCGCTTCTTCCAGAAACGTATAGGCCTGTTCACGCAAAGGCTGCGGAAAACAATGGCCATTGAGGTGAAGTATGAGATTGAAGGCATCAGGTGCGGAAACGAGCGTGTAGATCTTTCCTACGTTGTTTCCGAGATTCTCCCATACAGGGCGGCTGATCGGTTCTTCCGTCGACTGATAGCCCCAGTCGTTGAGCGCGATAATGACTAAGGAGCGGCGCGGCGCGGCAAGGGCCATGAGTTCATGAACATCGATGGGAAATGCTTTGCCGGCAAGACAGAACGGTCTCAGGGCCGGACGCCCGATCCACCAGCCGGTACGGGCAACCGCGAAGGGATTCTTCAATGCCCGCAGCGGCCAGAGGCCGCAGTTGTTCACCCCTGCTTTCACCCGTTGATCCACCGCCATGAGGTAGGTGGTCAGCCCCCCCCCTTGCGAATGGCCCAGCGCTCCTATCCGTTCGGGGTCAACCCCGGGTAGCTGCTGAATCACATCCAGGGCGCGACCAAGATCCCAGAGATCTTTGCCGGTGCCGGACCAGCGCGGATGTTTGCGGAAAAAAGGCCCGTTGTCGAAGGCGCGCAGTCCCGGATAACGGCGATCGCCCGCACCGAGAAGATCTGGCGCCAAAACGACAAAACCCCGTTTAACCAGTTGGAATCCGTAGGCTCGATCACGCATCTCCGGCGGCGTGGCGTCCAATGGGTCACGGCCTATAGTCTGGAGTTTCCCAAGGTCACATGTGGGATGAATGCAGAGCACCGCAGGAGCAAGGGACCTAAGGGTTTTTGGGATCAGCGCGATGGAGGTCACGCGTTCGTCCGGCTCCAAGGCGTAACTCAGGCGGCGCTCAAAGAAATCGCCACGATCCTCCTCTGATTCCACGCGCAGATCCAAAGGACAATCCACCTGCGGACGTTGGCCGCAGGTCTGCCAGAAGATTTCACGCAGGGCCTCTGCTTTCGCATCCCACTCCAGGGTTGTCGTGATCGACTCGATGCGCGTCTCTTCGACGCCCAGCGTCATTTCAGGATCCCCCTTGCGAATCATCGTCAAATCATCGAAATATGATATGATCATCAGGCTTCCCCCACCTTCGAGTTTTCATGATTACCGCTCCTCAAAACTCATTGAATACAAGGAGGGAATCACCAGCCTGCATCCCGGCGGCATTCGGCTATCGCCCGCATCACTTCACGGGTCTCACCAACCGGCACTAAGGGCAGCGCCCCTCCAGCGAAATAATCCCAACACTTGGCAAAGAAATCGATTTCGGCGAAATCATGATTGCAGATGATTTTGGTTTTCCAGGGAATGGTTTCCCCACTTCCGTAGGCTCGGTTGGCCGCTGCCAACCCTTCTTGCGGGTTTAGGCGGGCGAGCTCACCCGGCTCGAAGTAGCGGAGCGTCCACTCCTGCCGTTCGGGGTCAAACACCGCCGCACCACAGCTACCGGCGATGTACCAGGGAGACACTCCTTGCGCACCGGCCATATTGATATCAAGATCCAGGATGACGCCGTTCACGGCCGTCATCACAATTTTGACGACATCATCCGCATCGCCCAGCGTCACCACCGCACGTAATTCACAGTTGATTTTCCTGAAATTTGACTGATTCAGATACAGCAACTGATCGATAAAATGAGCGCCGTAATTATTAAGCATCCCGCCGCCGTTTTTACGGAATGCCTGCCAGTCGGATTGCCGTTTAAAATCCACCACACTGTGCCGGATCAAATGAATGGTTCCGAGCATACCGCTTGAAAGAATGGCTTTGATGGCGGCCGCCTCTTGCGTCACCCTGTGCGGCTGGTACACCATCAGCTTGCGTCCAGATCGATGCATCGCCTCAATGATTTCATCCGTCTCACTCAGGGAAAGCGCCAAAGGCTTATCACAGAACACATCGCAGCCGTGCTCGAACGCCTGCAAAACCTGCTGCTTGTGAAATTGGGTCGGTGATGCCACCACGACCAGGTCCGGCATTAAGCGGGCATACAACTCATCACAGGAGGCGAAACAGGCACCCGGCCTGAACGTTTCCGCCGCTTCGCAGCGCCGTTCCTCAAGCGGGTCCATGACGGCGGCCAACGTGAACCCGGGATGACTGAGGATTTGAGGAATATGAAAGCGCCAGGCAATACGACCCAAGCCTAACACCGCCGTTTTAAGTACCGGGGTGGTGGTCATAGCAGCCCCATTGGGTTCGGATCGAATCGGATATCACAACCGTGACGGTCACACTGCACCTCCAGATCCCTATTCTTGAATTTGATCTTCCGCTCCACCCCATGCGGACCTTCGACCTGAATCCGTCCGGGTTCAGGCTGCAAAACCACATAGTGGGCTTCGGACTTGGTTGCCGCCAGCAACGTCCCCAGGCAATGGGTCTGCCCCACGTCCACACTCGGCAGATGAAACACCAGTTTTGCCAGCGGAAAAGAGGCGTAGGGATAGCTCCCATCCTCCAACACGCGCTTCCAGCAGGCTGACTGATCCGCCACTGTCTGTTCGGTACACCAGCCGGAAGCGCTGGTCACGTCCATAAAGACCCCCTTCTGATCCAAACGGAACCCATTCTTAATCCCACTGACCTGACCCAGCCCATTCCATTCCACGTGGGCTTTTTCGAGGCCAGCCTCCAGCGTGTGGATCCGATCCATTACCAGCACATAGCGTCCGGAAAGGATGAGGAGTGTGCGAAACCAGTTGACACCCCCGTATCCCAGCAACGCACTGGTGGCATGGAGCATCGGGCCTTTCCGGCCTTTCTGAAGCAAAGCGCCCATGGGCAACGCACGCACGATTTCCCCCGCCCGCTGCAGCACCAGCATGTTGTGATCAACAGGCCCCAGTTCCCGTGAATTGAACCTTTTACCCGCATGGGTAATACCCACCCGTTGCCCGTAGCCATTCGAGACCATCCAATGCCGGCCCAAATGATTGAGTCGTACGATCCCGTTACCCTCATGATGGGAATGCCCCACTTCACCACCCACACCCTCCAACAACACATACTGGTCTTCGCGATCCCATCCAGTGCGAAAGGCGAGTTTGTCAAAGGCCACGTTGCGAGGGAACCCCGGTGCCACCTCTTTCAGAAATGCGGGGTCGATTGGCATATACTCCCAGTCTCCCGACAGGGGCGGAGCCCCCACCTGCTTTATACGCAGTCCGGGAAAATCCAGGAATGAGTTGGGCACATAAGAGGGTTTCCGGGCAAACCCTTCCCCGGCAAACCAAGGGATGAGCCCATCCATCCTGGTGGCCAGTAATTTTGCCGACAGGGAATCCACCGGGTTCATATCAATGGCTGTATCCCCGTAGTCCACTTGGCGAAAGAAGTTGTCGGTCGCAATGATCTGCCGCTCTGTCATTGTCTCAAAACAACCTTTATCGAATAGTTCCAATCCACGCCCGGTGAATAAGGCATATAAGGCGGCGTGATCGAAAACAAACGGCTCATAAGACCTGGAATTCTCGCGTTGCTTGCTCCTCTTCCACAGTTTGCACTTGAAAACCGATTCAGTATACGCACGCCAATCCCGCACACACGGGAGGGTAAAGCGGCTGAAATAACTTGCCGCATACAAAAGAGAAATGGCTTTGAAGGTCGGGTGATTATGCCTCGATTGATCACGGGTATCGATCGGCCAGACTTTCATGGCATATTCATGAATAGAGCGGGTGCAGGAGAGCAGCAGATTGGTGAGGATCAGCCGGTCTTCATCATCAAAGATCGCATCATGTTCAAGACGGGCGTAATGCAGGATCAGCAGGCCCAGGCGAAAGTCCAAATCCGCTGGATAGCTGGCGCCGCCGGGCGTCTTCAGGTAGTAGTCAACCAGCCGGAATAACAGCTCCCGGAACAACTCCAAGGCGCGCCGGTCGGCGGAAAGCTGGTAATAACGCGCACAGTCGATGGCAATGTCTACGGGCATGACATTATAATAATTCTTTTCCCTGCCGCCACTGTCCAAGCCCATTGCCAGAAGGTCTGACAGCGCTTTGATCTCCCTGGGTAGTTCAACCGCCTGTCCCTGCAATTGAGGAAGCCGTTTTGGCAGACTGGCGGAAAAGTTTTCCCAGGACGGAAAGTGGGCAGACATCACTGTTCCCATGCCCACACGATGGATATGCCGCATGATCAAGTCATTGCCTTCAACGTCTATTCGTCCAAAAAGAAGTTGCAAAACGGCTGACCGGTGCACGGCAGGAGCGGCCAGCTGGACAATCGTGTTACCGGAAGCATGAAGGCCGCAATGGGTCGTGACCATCCATCCGTCATCGCCGGGCACGCTGGCATCCATGAAAAATGTCCGATAGCGCAACGCCAACGCCAGCGCCAGTTTATTTTGATGCGCCCCTCCGAACAGGATCAGGTGCTGCGTTTCAAGAAGTTCCGGTGTGGCATCACATTCATCGAGCAGAGAGAGCACCAGCCCATGGCGGGCGCCCAGTCCGGCCACCCATTCCCCCGCCATCGCCCAGAGATCCGCCTCCTTACGCGGAGCAATCACCACCGCGGCGGGGTGGCCGTTACGGGCAAGGAGTAGATCCGGACGCCGGGGAAGAGGCCCCTCGATGTCGAACGACGGAAAGGTGAACAGTCCCCACGGTGGACGATAGAGCTGTTCGGCAACCGCTTTCTTCAAACCCGCCACCCCACCGTATTTTAGCGCTTCGCATTGAACCATATCCAACTCAATCACATTCGGTTTACGCCAGCCATACCCTTCTTCTTCGATGTGTTGACGGAATTCATACCCATGCTTGATTAATACTTCATGCAAATTCATATAGTTCCTCAACCATTACAAATTCTTCGCCATGGCCCGTGCGGCCTTGATGCCTTCCAGCGCACACCGATCGGCCGTCTCCACGCCGCGCAACAGATTTCCCGCCACAAACACTCCACGTACAGATGACTGGTAATTGACATCGATCTCCGGGCCATGTGTAACCGGATTGATCGTCAATCCACCTAGCCGCGCCAGTTCATTTTCAGGAATCCAATTTCCGGTAAAAATGACCGTGTCACATTCCACGGGGAAGACTTCCGGCGCCTGATCTAATCCCAATAAGCCGCCGGCTACTTTCTTTGGGGAACCCGGAAGTCTGGTGCGGGTCAACTCAATTCCTTCAACGCATTTATTCCCGAAAATATTGGATATTCGCACGTTTGTAACAACCGGTGTGCGCATCAGGATATCGGCCAACGCCCACTTCATGGCCACATAGGGAAATTCAATCTGATGCCGGGGCTCTTCCGTGGTCATCATCACGCATTCCACTCCGGCATGCCAGAGTGTCATCAGGGCTGAAAGGCTCACCAACTCCGCCCCGATGATCACCGCCCGTTTACCCACCGGCAGGTGCTCCTGATAGATAAAGCGCTGCAATGAACCCGTTGTAAACACCCCCTGGGCAGGGCGCGTCCCGGGAATCAGTCTCGCCGCACGCGGTCTCTCGCGCACCCCGGTAGCAAGCAGAATTGCGCCCGCTTCAATTTCACCCAACCCACCTGGCGAGGTATACGTCAGGGTCGAGGAATTCTTCCACCCCGTGATGGTCGTGGCGGTCTGCAGGTTCACGCCCATCGTTTGGGCCATTTCGCGATAATGCCGGGCATAACGCGGCCCGGAATACAGGCGCCAGAGGTCCGCACGGCCGAAGCCTGTATGGTCACAAAAACGAGGCATGCCTCCGCCCTCCGGCTCACGATCGACCACGAGCACATCGTCCACGCCCAACTTCTTCAGCTCAATCGCCGCCGCAATCCCTGCCGGCCCCGCACCAACAATCAGGATCTTTTTATGCTGAACGGATGGGACCGGCTTTTCAAGATGTTCCGGCTGGTCCGCTTTACACTGACATCCCGGCGCTGCGCCGGACTCCAGCGTTTTCACCAGGGCGGCATGGCAGTTAAACCCCTGACAGCGTCCCTGTGAAGCACGGGTGCGTCTCCGCAACCCATCCAGATGGGTCGCGGGGATGGTGGCATTTTGCGCATCCGTCAACTCACCCCGCGACACTCGTTCACAATGACAGACCATTTCCGCATAGTGCGGATTCTGCCCGATCATCACGGCATCCTGATGCGGCCTGATATCCGCCTGCCCGATGGAGGGCATTTTCACAAGCTTAAACTCAGCCTTCAAATGAAGATCCAAACCCGCATTCCGCAACAACTCTGCCGCATATTCCGCAATTCCCATGGCCGCCGAAATGCCGGTCGACCGGATCCCCCCCACGCACAAGTATCTTTGAGCGGCATGCATCTCGATCTGATAATCACTATGCTCGGTCGCCGCGCGCAAGCCCGAGTAGGTGGTAGTGACTTCTTCATCCAGCAATTGCGGCAAAATCTCCCGCCCTTTACCCAACAGCATATTCAACCCATCGGCCGTAGTGTGTGTGGCCGTTTTATCCGGCAGGTCTTCTGCGGTCGGGCCCAGCAGGATGTTCCCATAGACCGTAGGACTGATCAGGACCCCTTTGGTCTTGGAGGTCGGCACAGGTAAAAGGACATGATTGACCAGAGATCGAGCCAATTTGTCATAGACAATCAACTGTCCCCGCCGTGGTGTGACCGTGAATTGATGATGGCCGAAACACGCGTTGACGTCGTCTGAATACAAGCCCGCCGCATTCACCACATAACGGGCACGAATCTTGCCATCCAACAGGTGCACCTCCCCTTCCGGTGCGATGGCTTTCACCGTGTGATTCAAAATCAACTCGACGCCGTTCAACACCGCTTGGGTGGCGAGCGCCAGCGGGACGGTAAAGGTGCAGAGAATCCCCTCCCCGGGAACCAGCAACCCACCCAAAGCGCCCTTATTGATGTGCGGCTCACGTTTGGAAATTTCTTCCGGCGAAATAATTTCCACATCCACCACACCGTTTTCATGGGCTTTTTTACGCAACGCCGGTAACGAGTCCAGTTGCTCCTGATTCCAGGCAATCAGAATGGCCCCGAGTCGTTCATGTGCGACCTTCGCCCCGGGCATGAAGGTATCCATCAACGCATAACTCCGCCGCATCAGCGTGGCTTCCAACGTCCCCGGCTTGGCATCAAACCCGGTATGCCAGATCGCCGTGCTCGCCTTCGAGGTTCCCATCCCCACATCCGAGGCGGACTCCACCAGGGCCACCTTGAGGTCATAGCGCGAAAGCTCCCTCGCAATTGCCGACCCAACCACGCCCGCCCCAATTACTGCAACATCGAATATTTGTGTCATATTAATTCCCTGTTATCACCCATGAAACGTTTTTACGGCCTCCAGCGCCTTATTCCACTGCGCCAGTTTCCGTTTCTTTTCACTGATCATCATCTTCGGCCTATACACCGTTTCGAATTTCCACTTTGCCGATAACTCTTTAAGTGAGGTTCCAAAGGCCGAAACCCCCGCGAGATTGGCAATGCCAATGGCCGTCGCCTCGATTGCCGACGAAACCTGCACTTCGAGATTCAATAGATCCGCGATCATCTGCATCAGATAGGGATTCCCCGATGGGCCGCCATCCACTTTTAAGTGGGGGGGCGATTGCCCTAAATCCTGTGACATCGCCGTCACCACCTCATAGACCCGGCACGCAATCCCATCCAGGGTGGCACGGACAATATCCTCTGCACTCGTACTGCGATTCAACCCGAACATTGCCCCGCGCACATCCGTCCGCCAGTGCGGGGCGGCAAGCCCTTGCAACGCCGGGACCACCACCACGCCGCCATCCTTCGAACGATTGGCGGCGTCATGACTCGCCGCCACATCTGAGATCAAATTCAAATTATCCCGGAGCCACTGCACCGCCGAACCGGTAACGAATATCCCCCCATCGAACGCATAGGTGGTTTGCCCGTTAAAGCTCCACCCCACCGTGGTCAGCAGGCCATTGTTTGACAGGCGGGGCTGGTCGCCGATATTCATCAACAAGAAGCTGCCGGTGCCAAAGGAACACTTCATTTCTCCCGCCTTGAAACAGGCCTGCCCGAATAACGCCGCTTGCTGATCGACCAGCAAGGCATGAAGCGACAGCCCTTTCCCTCCAAAATCAACCTCCCCGATATAGCCGGCCGAGGGCTTTACCTGAGGGAGCATGCAGCGAGGGATATCAAAAAAAGCAAGCAGCTCCTCGTCCCATTCAAGTGTGTTCACATCAAATAACAAGGTGCGCGACGCCGTAGACGGATCGGTGACATGCAGTCGGCCCCGGGTTAATGTCCAGATCACCCAGGTCTCCGTGGTGCCAAACCTCAATTTGCCTTCATGCGCCTGCTTGCGGATTTCAGGATAGTGTTCAAAGACCCACTTGAGTTTAGGCGCAGAGAAATAGCTATCAAGCAGGAGTCCGGTTTTATGGCGCAGCCAACCCGGATCAATGCGTGAAGCAAGCGCTTTACAAACCGACTCGCCTCGCTTGTCCTGCCAAACTATGGCCGGAATCACGGATTCGCCCGTATCCTTATTCCATACCACAAAAGTCTCGCCCTGGTTATCAAACCCCTCGGCCGAAATCTCATACTTCCCGATCAATGGCGCGCAGGCTTCTTTCACCGTGCGAACAATGTCACCGGGCTCCTGCTCCACCCATCCGGCCTGAGGGAAGCGCGCCGGTAATGGCACGGAATGCTTCTCAATCAGTTCACCGCATTCATTCACAACCACTGCCGTTGTTTGAGTGGTGCCCTGATCGATGCCGAGCAGATATTTCATAGACTTCTCCCCTTGCCCGCCACTGTCCCGAAAATTGCCGCACGAGTCATATGGCATCCGGATACATCACCGCATAAATCGCATCCTTGTATTTCCGATAGCCGGCCTTCGTGGGGTGCAAGCCGTCTGTAAAATCGCCCGGCAGGGCCAGAATGGGCTTCCCGTCAATATAGGTCGTAAAGGCCCGTGGCCCGCACAGCCCCCGGATCGCCTCGCGGTATTCATCCAGGAGCGGTCCCCCATCCCCTCTGGCCAGGGGGGATACACAATAGACTTGTATTCCGGCATCTGCGGCATGGACCGCGTCAAGCAGGTTGGCGTACCAGGTCTTAAAGGTGGCCGCCGGGGTTTTGTCGATGCCCTTATCATTCGTGCCGATCATGAGCACCAGACTTTTCCGACCCGTCACATTGGCAAAATACGTTTTAAAATGCTGTACCGTGGTGCTGACCTTTTCATCATCGGAGGCAAACGAAAACAACCGCGCCCACCCCCAGCCGTGCACCGCGACCTGCCTGCTGTTTTCCAGCCGGAACAGCATCGGCACCGAGTACAGTTGCGGCTCCCCGGAAGTGCCGCCCCCAAGGATGGAATCTCCGAGAAAAACAATTTTTTCCTGTACCGGCGCAATCGGTGTTTTTTCGAAAGTCTCATCTACATAGAGTCCGGTAAGAAAGGTGCCCTCAACGTCCCCCTGGTCTCTTGGCCGACCATTAAGGCCTTCCACCACCGTGATGGCTTTATGTCCCGGTGGCAGTTGCACCAGATACTGGGCGACTCCGCCATTTTTTATGGTTACCTTTTGATAAAATGCATGGTTGACGAAAACATAAACCGCGCCAAATTCCGGCCACCGGCAGGCCATGCTGGAATACGCCTCGATCACCATCTGCGTCCCGGCATACATGAACTGAAACTCACCCAGTTCATTCCGGATCTTATAGTCAGCATAAGGCAGGTGTTTTTCGGCCATGACCACCGAGTTGTTTAACTCCCCGTCATAGCGGTTTTTAAGGATAAGGCTATATTTCTGTTTCTGACCGGAAACGTCCTGCGGCGGCGCCAAAGCGGCTGATGCGGTCGCGGACGTCTTTTCCTGAAGTAATTCGCCAGCAACCACCGAGATCGCGCCCAGCACCAAAGTAATAGCAATAATCTTTATCATCATCCTGATCTTCCTATTAATGTAATAGCGATTAGCGACATTCATAGTCACGAAGACAGCACCCGATTCATAAACCGCCGCACATCATCCTGAAACAGCAACTTGTGGGGTTCGATATCCCCCCCATCAGCGCCAACTTCCATCATGGTGTGGTCGAGCCCGCGTGCTTCAAGATAACTCAGGTCACACCCTGCCGCCGTCAAGGCGCTTGCCATCGCGCGCGACTGCGCAATCGGAACCTGGATATCGGCCGTGCCATGCGCCATCCATACGGGAGGCATAAGGGCATGGATATGACAAATCGGGGAGCCTGCCCGATACAATTCCTGCCTGGATTCCGGCGGGCCCCCAAGGAAATTCTCCACCAATTTCGAGCCACGCGCGTTATCCGCGGCATATTGGGCTGGCAAATCCATAATCCCACAATAGTTAACCACGCCACGGATGCCGGGCATCGGCCGGTTTTCCTTCATTGCGCGAGTTGCCAGTAACATGGCCAGATGCGCGCCCGCCGAAGCCCCGAACAAGACGCACCGCTCAGGGTCCAACCCCCGCGAAGCTCCATTGTCACGGAGCCAGGCGAGCAAATGCACGAGATCATCATAGGCACAAGGAAACGGGAACTCGGGGCAGAGCCGATACGTTGCCAGCACCAACGAAAACCCGAGTCGTTCGACAAGCGGCCCCAGGCGCCCATCGCCATAGGCGGTTTGATCGCCAGCGGACCACCCACCCCCGTGAATCCCCAGCACATAGGGACGGGGTGTGAAGGGATCGGCACCGTAAACATGTATGCCCCCCCGCTCCCCGATGGCCGGATTCGTCTGGATGACCTGGGGTGGGGGCGCATCGTTCGTGCTTTGTGTCATGCTAGGCTACTCCTTGATATCAGAGGGAAGCGGGTCATACGGGGCATGCGGCACTTTGGGCACACGCATGCCGCCGGTCAGATACATGGAAGGCGTCTCACGGCAGTCGAAGCGCATGACTGCACACACGGGATCCGGTGATGCTTCCGGCAGGCCCGTGACCACTACCTTGCCGTTTTCCTGCGTGAATTGGCAGGCCCGCTTTCCCGCTGCGCTCAGCAGCCAGACGGCTTCGACGCGGGTATCCAACCCGGCTACAATCAGCTCCGGGCCGGGCCAATACCGCACCAGCTGATACATCGAACGCCCCTTCAGGGTGAAGGGACCGTTCAATGACCAGTCCGCCTTGTGATCTCCGCGGACCTCCAGATCCCAGGTGAACCGGTCGGTATCGAAAATGCACTCCCCGCAACGGCTCAACCACTCCCCAACCGCCTTCACGATCTTAACGGACTCCTCCGGTATGGTCCCATCACCACGGGGGCCGATGTTGAGTAGGAGGTTCCCCTGGGCCGCCGCCGCCTTGTGCAACAAGCCAACCACATCATTCGGACTTTTCCAAAGGTGATCCCCGCGGTGGTAGCCCCAGTGGTTGTTGAGCGTCATGCAGGCTTCCCACGGACGCCAAGGCGTGGGGGCCGTCATGTGGCCTTCGGGGGTCGAGAAATCACCATCTCCGCCATGCCTGCCGTTAATCAGAATGTTCGGCTGAATACGGCGGACCATGGCATCTAACTCCTTCGCACGCCAGCCTTCGCCGCGGAACGGCCACCAGCCGTCATACCACAGAACATCAATCGGGTTGTACCGCGTCACCAGTTCGCGGACCCGGGCGAAGGTGTTATCAAGAAACTCGCGCCGGGCGTCTTCATTTTCCAGGGCATCCACGGAATCCGGTTTATCAAACCAATTATTCAAGGAGTGATAGAGAGCGATCCGCAAGCCCCGCTTCCGCGCCGCCTCCACGAACTCTTGCACCAGGTCCCGGCCACAATAGTGCTTGGAATTGAAGTCCGACAACTCCGTGTCGTAGAGCCGGAAACCATCGTGGTGCATGGTGGTGAGATTCACGTAACGCATCCCGCCCGCCACGGCCAGGTCGCACAACGCATCCGCATCGAAATTCACGGGGTTGAACCTGGCCGCCTGTGCCCGCATCTCAGAATGACTGATGCGTTCCTTGTTCATCACCCATTCGCCGCGACCCAGCTCACTATACAGGCCATAGTGAATGAACATGCCGTAGCGTGCTTTGACAAACCAATCCATCTTTTCCTTCGACTCACTCATAGGTGCCCCTTTCTTAATATCCTTCGTACCACACCGGCTCGATATCGCGGGCGATACTTTCCGAAACATAGACATCGGTACGAACTGTTTGCAGGATCGAGGCCGGAACGCGCGGGGTCACGGGCCCATGCAGGATCAGCCGCGAGATGAAGCGCTGCCACGAGACGCGTGTCCCCTGGGTAGCCAAGCTGTGGAACTCCATGCGGTGTTTGGCCGAGAGCACTTCCAGCGGGCCGATCGTCGCCGCCTTGGGCGGGACGTTGGCCATGTCGCCGCTGTAGCCAAAGGAGGCGTGCAGCGAGTTCTGGGCGATCGTGAACGGGCTGAGCGTTACCACCCGGGCCCCCATCTGCTTCCACTCGTCAAGCGAGGCGGCCGCAAACTCGGGCGCATCGGGCTCAATAAACGCGATGTGTCCGTTCCAGCCCGGCCCGCTATAACAGACGTCGCAGCCACCGACGTCGGCGATCATTTTCTGGTAGTGATGGATATTGGCGTTGGTGGGCCCCACCATTTGCGATTCCGGCGGGCGGATCGCGGGATCCAACTCATTATAGAAGTATTTCTTGAACGCGTGCATGAACCCCTGCGGGTAGGACTCGGGGGCAATGGTTCCATCCTGATCAGCCCACTCATCCATGATGAACACATGCAACCTGCGGCAATCAACCTGGCAGGCGTTCAGGGACCATGCCAGTTGACGGTAGCCCGGATTAGGGTTGCCCATAATCAACACGATGGGGCGACCGGCCAACCCTGCCTCCTGAATGCGGCGGAATCGATCAAAGTTGCCAATCCAACCGGCCATCGCATCCGATATGATCTTAATTTTGAAATCCGGATTCGGGTGCTTATCCAGCTCCGCGCGGGGAATACGGCGCACCCGGTCACAAACGGCTTTGTCGCCAAACGGAACCCACTTCGACGGTTCAAATGTAAAGGGTTTACTCATGACTTCCTCCTCTGCTGACGCGGCTTGCTGTCCTTGCCGAAGAACTGCGGCAACCATTGGCGGTTCGCCTCCAACATTTCATTCATCATCTTTTCCATCTGCCGGAAATCCCCGATGGACCCGCAAAGGGGATCATTCAGCATCACCTGATGAACCAGACTGCGGTCACCTGTGATAGCGGCCTCCACTGTCATTTCCTGGTTCGTGGCATGGCGCTCGATCTGTGTGAGGATGGCTGGCGGAACATCGCCCACGGGCAGCCCGTAAGCGTGATCGCGGCTGATGATCCCCATGGTCTCAATCACCACATCACGAGCAATGCCCGGCACCTGGCCAGCATTGGGAATATTGATGACATCCTTCCATTCCCCCTGCCCATCCAACGCGGCGATCACTTTCGAGGCGGATTCCCTGGAAACCGTCGCCTCAATCTTGATTTCACCACTGGTAATCCCGGCCACTCTTTTTTTCCAGGAAGGAGTGTGGCTGTTGCGCCGTTCTTCCATGGTCGTCAACTTGACGCCCATCGCAGCCCCCTTGCGCATCTTGGCGGTGCAGAAGTATGGAAAGAACTCCACCAGATGTCGGTCTTCGGCGGCGGGGAGCGCCTTATAGGCCTGGAACAAGGCGAACTTCACCTGATTAGATCCCATCATCGTGTGATCAAGGGCGGTCCCGGGGGCCGGGCTATCGGACGGAAGCTTTCCATCACGCAAGGCCTGCTGGAGCACCGGGAACGCATCTTTACCAAGGTAACGCAGGCGGATGATCCAGGGCAGATGATTAACCCCGACGCTCACGCAGTCAAAGTCCTTGCGCCAATCATTGCAGCCGAGCATTTTTTGCAGCTTGGCCAGGGTGCCATAAAGCTCATGACACAGGCCTATGCATCGGATTTTGGTCTCGCGTCCAACACAGCGCGTCAACGTTGACATGGGATTGGTAATATTAAGCAACCAGGCCTCAGGACAATATTTCTCCATCTGTTTGGCAATATTGACAACCACCGGAATGTTCCGGAGCGAACGGGAGATACCACCGGGTCCGACAGTGTCCCCCACCGGTTGGTAAATGCCATACTTGTAGGGGATCTTCAGGTCATGTTCCATGGCGTCATAGCCACCCGTCGTCAGCGTCATAATGGCATAATTCGTGCCACGCAGGGCCTTAGCCAGATCGGTAGTGGCGCTGAGTTTGAATTGCTTGGTCTTGCCAAGTTGCACGAGGATGGCCTGACAGCAGCGGTGCAGGTCGTTGAGGTGAGTCGGATTGATATCTTCCAGACAAATTTCGCTGCCTTCAAGTCCCTCCGTGCAAACAAGGTCGCGGAAAAACGTTGGGGTCCAACAATACGAGCCACCGCCAATAATCGTAATCTTCATGCTTACTCCTATACTGTTTGATATCTACTTGTAGATATCCTGTCCTTAATAGTTTAAAATTACCAGAAAAAAACAACCGATCTCATTGGACCGAGAGGAGCGTCCCTGACGCGGAAAAATAAAACTCATACGCACCGATATCCACCGTACCGCCAACTTTGGGGGAAATACGCAGGGCCCCATCCAAATCCAACGCTCCCATCATCCATGCCTGATTCACGCCAGCATTAACGCAGGGAGAGGTCTTGATCAGCCGGTAATTCCCGCCCGCCACGTTCATAAACAGCGGGTTATTGGTGATGTTCCCTGCGCCGCTCGTCACATAGTTGGTGCTTGTCACACAGCTATTGGACACATTAAGAACGCCGTTAGACCCCGGATACATCGCGGCCCCGACATTGAAATAAGAAATGGTGTTTACGACCTGGTAATTATTTGAATTTGCAGTTACCGCCCCGATGCCCGAAGCAAAATTACTCACAATCGTGCAATTCTCAATGGAAGCGCCTGCACCCTGCCCGCCGACGCCGCCCCCTCTGTCCCCTGCTCCTGAGCCGTTTCCCACAATCAGACAGTTGCGCAACAGATTACTGGCGCCATTGACCCATATCCCGCCCCCCCCCCCAGGCATGCGTGGCTGAGCTACCACCCCCATAAGTCGCCCCTATCTTGTTGCTGATGATGCTGCAATTCATCACCACCGAACCCGCATCACAATATATCCCACCTCCAGCCGACCAATAGACAGGGGAATTGTTGTACATGATGAGACTATTCCGCATTGTTGCCCCGTTGGTTAACCGGACTCCTCCCCCGCCCAGCAGATAATTGGGGGTATTAGTAAAAACACATGCGTTGTGCACAATCTCACAGTTGGTAATCATCGCACCGGGCCCGGTCGCATAAACCCCACCGCCGCTACCATTGCTGGCCGTGTTCCCCGTCACCAAGCAACTATGCAAGGCCCCACTGTTCATATAGACCCCGCCGCCATCACCCAGGGCGTACCCGTTGGTGATTGTAAATCCTTCTATCACCCCGTCAGCGTGGTTCAGCGTGAAACAGCGATTAGTGGTATTCGGAAAGTTCCCATTGATAATGGTTCCGTCACGGTCCAAAGCGCCGTTTTTATCACTACGGAGCGTAGCGTAGCCTAATGCAATTTGATTGGTCAGCGTATAAACCCCACTCTTGACCAGCACCGTTGCACCTTCACTCATCACATTGACAGCATCCTGAATATTGTTGGCGGCCGACGCCCACCCATTAGTGAAGGGACTTACCGGCGTCTGCCCACTATTCGCCACGTAATGGATCGTAGGGGGGCCAACGGCGGTTGTCTCATAAGCGCCCATGTCCGGCAGGTTATTCGCGCTGATCCGTGGCTGCCCCGCCAAGTCGGTGGCATTGGTCATCCAGGACTGCCAGTGCCCCGCATCGACCCCGCGCGACCAAGGCGCCAACCGGTAATCTCCGCTGGCACGCTGCACAAATGCCGGAGATAGGATGATGTTGCCCGACCCACCCGTCACATAATTGGTACTTGTCATACAGCAATTGACGGTAATGAGCGTGATATTGCTTGCTACGGCCAGTGATGATGGCCTCATCGCTTCGCCCGTATTATAGAAAGAAATTGTATTGGTAACGTTATACGTGCTGGGGCTACCGGCCCCGATGCCATCTCCAATATTAGCAACAATTGTACAGTTTTCAATAACCGCACTCCCGCCTTGAGAGCCCACCCCCGCCGCAGTGATTCCGGCACCCCTGCCATTTCCCAAAATCAGACAATTTCGCAATGTCAGAGCATTCGTACCATTAGCCCACACTCCGCCACCACCATAGGCATACCCCGACCCCGCAAAAGGCCAGCCTGTGCATGGAGCGTTGCTACCGCCAGCATTATAGTCCGTCCCTACTTTGTTGCTGATAACGCTACAGTTAACCACCCATGCCGCCCCATCACAGTTAACCCCGCCGCCCCCCGACCAGTAAATAGGGGAATTATTGTACATAATACGACTGTTCCACAGTGACGCTGAAGTGGACAATTTAACCCCACCCCCACCCACTGCTGCACTGCTGCCACAGAGCGCAAGGTTGGCAAAAACGTCGCAATTCGTGATCAAACTTCTTGCCCCAGTCGCATACACCCCGCCCCCGCTGCCATTGGTGGCCGTATTGCCCGTCACCAGACAATTCCGCAAGGTGCCGGCAGTAATATAGACACCACCCCCGTTTCCAACAACATAGCCATTGGTGATTGTTAATCCCTCCACCACGGCATTGGAAAAACTTAGCGTAAAACAGCGGTTGGAATTATTCGGAAATCCTCCATTCACGATCACGCCGTCACGGTCAAGCAACCCGTTATTATCACTTCTGATCGTAATGTTGGTCGCAAGAGTGATTTGATTGGTCAGGATGTAGACCCCATTCGTCACCAGCACCGTATCGCCCCCCACCGCAACGGCCATCACGGCATGAAGATTGGTTGCGGCATCAGCCCAACTGGCATAGGGCGATACCGGAACATGGCCCCCGCCCGGCGGCACAACGTATCGTGTCGTCGCCATGGCACTCACGCACACCATCATGAAAAACCCGACTGCAACTAGTTTTGTCTTCATAATCCCCCCCTTTTATCACTCCAAGGTTCACAAGTTGCTTATTCATCATGATCTTTCTATTAAATCCGTTTCAACCGTCCGCCCTGCCCCCCCCTGCTCGAGTTTGATGGTCTTGATTTCGTACTTACTAACAGGAAGACGAATTTCCTTTTCAAGGACCGTCACCTTAATCTTCACCTCATCCTGGCGCCCGGCATACTCGTACAACCGCAGCACAATGCCATCGTCATCCTCCGCCTTCTTCACGACCGTGACCAATGAAGTGTCCGCCTCCACACGGATCAGCGAAGCTTCATTGGGCCGGCTTCCCGGGTGGTTGGCTTCGGCAATGGTAATGACGGGATTATTGAAGCCTACGGCATGTTTGGGAATCTGCGCCTTTCGCCAATCGCCATCGTGCAAGATCACTTTCCAGGCGCCTTCCCGTATCCCCTGCTCCTGATGCTCCCAATCCTTCGTTTCATCAATCTGGTTTCGCTGCATCGGGTGTCCGTGATGGGCAAAGATACATGAGCGTAGCAGGGTCAACCCTGCCGTCGCACCCTTGACATCATAGGCAAACACGCTGTCGGTAAGGATGGCCGCTCCCAGTCCGCCTTCCGACAGGTCCAACCACTCTCCCGCAGGGACTTCCTGCCCGTCATTCGGCCTTTCCACCGAGCCATACGGAACGGCCGACGTCACGGTCGGGGCTTGCATTTCAGCGGTGAAATTCAATTTTAATGCCAGCCGTTTTTCCCGCCAATGGACCTTGAAAGTCCCTTCGATGGCCTCCGAATCCTGGTAAAGGATAATGTCCTGCTCCAGGGATGAATGGTGGTAGTGAGACTTGATGCGAACCACGGATCTGACCGGCCCGTTTTCGATCAATGTAACTGAATCTGTTTTGAAATAACCAGGGACATCGCCGTAGGTCTTGATATTAAAGGCCCAGGTGTCACCCTTGTCACCTCGCACCACAGGCTTCGCCATCTCCGCCATCACATTGCGTCCAAGCTGCTTGTCAAAGACCGAGGCAATGCCGCCAACAACCTGATCAATGGTGACCCGGTAGCGGCGGTTTTCGATCACTGCCGGCGTGGCGTTCATCGGCTGTGAAAGTTCGGCAGGTTGCGCTTCCTGTTGAATATAATAGACCTTGTAGCCCACCGACGGCACGGTGTCCCTGAACACGAATCGGGACCGGAATCGCGGCAGCCCTGAGATTTCCTTGATGACCTGACAGGCGATCACCTTGCCGTTGTGATCCAACACCTTGAGAGGCCCGTTGTACCAGCCGAATTCCCACGCCCATTGCAATTCGGCCTCCACGGCCGTATCAACGTCGAAGGTGTTCGGATTCCAAACAACCAGAGGAAAGCCCGCCCGCGACGTGTCAATCGTCCGGGTGATGGATTGCAACGAAAAATGGATGATCTCCCTGGCCGTTTGCATGGCGCGCCCATGCAAGTTACGCGCGTCGACGTAGGCGGGCCGGACACTCGCCCCCCCGATGATATCGTGGAACTGATTAAACAGCAGATCCTTCCAGCACTGGGTAAGGGCCTCGGCCGGGTAGCGCCTTTTCGACAGCCAACTGGCGGCCAGGGCAAACGGTTCAGCATTGAGCAGGGCGTATTCGCCACGCCGGTTATTGGCTTTCACTTCCGTGTGATTACTGAACACCCCAAAGGCCTTCACCAGTAGTTCGCCAGCGACCACCGGAAGACGATCCCGATCCTGCTGGTTGCAGAAACCAGCCACGGAACTGAACCCGATGTCATACCCCTTGTCGGCATCACCCATTGCAGACCTGATCTCCGCAATAGACTTCCTGGTCGGAGCCCCGCCATGGTTGGACACGCCATAGATCATCAGCATGTCGTGACCGATCTTGCCGATGGCGGCACCCAATTCATCAATGCTTTCTTTAACATTCAAAGGATACGCATTTGCTCCGTCGCTGCCGCACCGGAACGCGAGCAACCGGCTGCCGTCAGGACTTTCCCACATGAACATCGGGCCAGGAAGGGCCTTCTCTGTCGGGGAAGGACGCCCGAAGACATATGAATCCATACCCGACTTCTTGTAGATTTGAGGAAGCATCGCACTATGCCCGAAACTGTCGGTATTAAACCCTGACGTGGCGGTTTTCCCAAAATGCTCCAGGAGATACCGTTGCCCATAAAGCCCCTGCCGGACATAACTCTCGCCGGAAAGGAGCGTGCAATCCGGCTGCAACCACCACCCTTCCACCAAATCCCAACGCCCTTCCTGCACGCGTTGCCGGATCTCCTCAAACATGGGGGGATCAACTTCCCTGATCCACTCAAACACAGGCGGACAACTGAACGAATAGATAAAGCCGGGGTCTTCCTTCATGCGATCAAGCGCTGACCGGAACGTGGACCGGATCGACGCCATCCCCTCGTCCCAGGTCCACATCCACACCGGGTCGAAATGGGTGGTCCCGATCATGAATATCTTGTGTTTCCCGTCCGTTTTCATGATTTTACTCCGATTCAGAGAGCTTTTGCCGCTGCCTTCATAGCCGTAATTCTGGCCCCGACCTGCTGATCAGTCCAATCCGGATCGATCGAGATATAAACGGTACGCCGTAAAATCTCCAATGTGCGCGGGCAAGCGCTGTCGCTGTAATCCATACGCAGGCCTTGGTTTTCTGAAAAATTAAACGGATTCATGCGCGGATGGTGCATGCACCGCTTCTCACGCAGAGGCTCCCAATTGGTATACACGTGCTTGCCATGATCAATTAAGACCAGACCATCCACATCAGGCGCGGAAGAGAAGGCCCGGGCCTTAGCCTCGGTCTTGAATTTGAGCGTCAACATCACCCCGCAATCACCCGCCTGATCATTGCTGGGGGCCACCTCAACCCCGTTCATCTCCCCCACAGCCGCGGCCAGCGCATTTCTCCTCTGGCGCAGGTCGGCAATGATTCCGTCCAGGCGCCCCATTTGAACGCGGGCGATCGCGCCCATCACCTCGCTGGCCCGGTATTGCTGGGCCACAAAGACCGGTACCTGCAGTCCCTTCGCCCCAGGGCGGAACACACTCCCTGTGTCGTGGTAAATGGAAGCCCGTTGAAAAAGCTCGCGGTCATCCGTCACCAGACAACCCCCTTCCCCGCCTGCGGAAATGATTTTGTACTGGTTCAAACTGTACACCCCTGCATCACCCCATGTGCCCGTCCGCCGCCCCTTATAGGAGCCGCCATCCATCTGGCAGGAATCTTCAATGACCTTGAGCCCCCGTTTGCGGGCGATGGCCAGAATGGCCTCCAGATTGGCCGGCCGGCCGCTCATGTGAACAGGAATCACTGCCTTGGTATGCGGGCCGATCTTGCGCTCAAAATCTTCAGGATCCAGACCCAGCGTCTCATCGACTTCCGCCAGGACCGGTATGGCACCCACTGTCAGCACCGAGGTGGCGGTCGCCAACCAGGTATAGGCGGGCACAATGACCTCATCGCCCGGTCCGATGCCAAGGCCAGCCATGGCGCACACCAGACCCGCCGTTCCGCCACCGCTCATCAGGATCGCATAGGCGACGCCCATTTTTTCAGCCCACTCCTGCTCAAACCGTTGAACTTCCGCCAAATGCCCGTCGCTGGCATCGCCGACCCGGAACCACTGTTTGGATAAAATGACTTTGGATACCTCATCAATCTCTTCTTGTCCGGCGCGATACATGGTAAATCTCCCTTACTGTTGCGTTGGTTCAGTTCGTCAGCCTGATGCATCCCCCTACATTTCGGCTTTTAAATTTTTGTTGTATATATCATCCGCCTTGTGGCCGGCATTGACAATAGGCAGTAATTGCTGTTATTAGACAATTATTGCCATACCAAGCAGGAGTGAACGGTGTGATAAACGAATTATTTGACGACACGTCACTGGGGATAATCCTTGCCCCGGCACAGTGGCAGATCATCAGCTCACTCTTTGATGAGGAAGTTGATTTCAGTCACAACCCGCCCCACCTCCAGTGGATGCGGACCCATACAGAACGCCATCCCGCCCGTGAAGTGATGCTCGTCCTGAAAGGGTCTGGCGTCTACGGCTATAATGGCAAGGTTTACCCCTCCCGACCGGGAATGGTTTTCCTTTTCAACTCTTACGAATCACACGACGATTATTATCCGCCAAACTGCCCGGAGATGCTGCATTTATGGCTGTATCTGATTGAACATGACGTGGTCGCAAGGGTACTCCATGCCAAAGAGGGAAAAATCAAGGATGTGGGGAGGCCCCTCCTACTCAGCGAAGCACCCACCGCAAACCTGCTAAACGCTACCTGGAACGAACTCGCGGAAGACTCACCCTTACCGTTGGCCTTCAGGCGGGCGAAGTTGCTGGCGGCCCTTTCGGCTCTGACCATTCGTATTACTGAATGGGGGTTTGGGAAAACCGAGGGGCACTCAGAGGCCCATTTCCAAAAACAGGTCATTGAAACCATCCGCCGCCACGTCGCACAGACGGCCGGTCGCGATGTCCCGCTCTCGGAAGCCGCCCGGCTCTCCGGGTACAGCAAATTCCACTTCTTGAGACTGTTCAAGAAGGAAACCGGACAAACCTTTCACGATTTTGTGAATGGCTGTCGATTGCAGAAGGTCTCGGCCATGATTCATGAAGGCCGGAGTAAAACGGAAATCTCGGAAACCTTGGGCTTCTCCCATCCCTCGACCTTCCTACGCTGGACGAAAATTGAGGCCAAAAAACATCATCCAACGTCATCATAGACGCGGGCAAAGGGGAGCCTATCCGGCTTCGGCCAAAATCTCCAGTGCACAGCCGGCCAGGAACAGGATGCCATTCCGGATGGCATTGTCATTGTAATCGAAATGCGGGTTATGCAGCCCGCCGGACTTTTCGCCCATACCCACCCAGAATAGGGCCCCGGGATGTTTCTGAAGATAATAGGCGAAATCCTCACCGCCCATACTCGGATTTTTCGCCGCCTGCCACCCGGCTTTTCCGAACAACCGCTCAGCGACCGATCGCCCCACGTCAACGGCACATTCATGGTTTACGACCGGGATGTAGGGTTCATGGTAGCTGAAGACGCAAGAGGCCCCCATCGATGAACAAATCCCCTGGATCAACTTCCGCATCCGTGCGGTCATCGTCTTCCCCACCGCCTTGTCCAGATACCGGACCGTCCCCTCGATCTCAACCGTATCGGGAATGATGTTGCCATTGGTCCCGCCTGAGAATCGGCAGACACTCAGGGTAGCGGTCTGAAAGGGGCTCACCTCTCGGGCTAATGAGGCCAAGCCCTCAACCACCCTTGCCCCGACCAGAATGGGGTCTATCGCCAGATCCGGGCGTGAACCATGCGCCCCTTTCCCCCGGATCTCCAGCTTGAAAAATCCAACGGCCGCCATCATCACGCCGGGCCGGGAAAATATCACTCCCTCTGGCGCCCCGGCCAGCCCATGGAGCGCGAAAACCATATCAGGACGAGGATGCTCCAACGCCCCCTTCGCCACCAGTTCTTTTCCGAGCGCCGCCACCTCTTCACCTGGCTGAAATACAAACCTTACCGTGCCACAAAACTCACGGGTAAAGTGTTCCAGCACCTTGGTAACCCCTAACAGTACGGCGGTATTTCCATCATGCCCGCAGGCATGCATACAGCCCTTGATTTTCGACACATGCGCAAAAGTGTTTTTCTCAAGCAGGGGCAACGCATCGATGTCGGCTCGAAGCGTTACATTCCGCCCCGGCTTGTGTCCTTTCAAAATCCCGACCGTATCGGTCTTGAGAAACGGTTTCAGGACGCGCACCTGCGTGCCTGACAGGGTTTTCCTGATAAAGGCCGCCGTTTGATATTCTTCCCCGGCGAGTTCCGGATTTTGATGCAGATGATGCCGGAGGCCCAGTACCTCCGGGCAGATCTTGTCGACAATCCCCTTCAAGCGAGCATCCATCTCAGTGTTCATATTCACCCACTATAAGTTGAAAACCGAATCCTTGGCAATACCTTCAGCCAGGGACAAACCGGCAAACCCCGTCGCCTGCCCGGCGAATTCGCCATAGGACTCCTCAGGATCGGAGCAGACGCCACTCATGCGCGCCTTCAGCGGATGCGACAGGAATCGCAGCCCCGCCTCCACCTTCTCTCTCAACCGGGGGTCATCGCTAATATGGTTCAGATAATAGGAAAAGGCATGAAGAATGCCGTTGGATTTGGCCAATTCCCAGCCAGGCCTGAGCCCGAGGCGGGACATGGTCAACTCGCTATTGTCCCAATCTGCCGGATAGCCACTGAATTGAAAATTGAACCAGGAGTCACACCACTGGGAGAGCAGCCCCTTCTTGCCAAAAATCCACTCAGCCAGACGTTTTTCGATCAAGGCGCGCGCCTCCGCGTTTTTGGAAACATGGTGTGTCCAGCACATCCCCTCCAGCAGATAGAAGCTGTGCCCGTAATCGTTAAGCTCAGTCCGGCGCGGAACGGGGTAACAATCAAAGGCAATCGGACACCCATCCGGCAGCCAATTCGCACATTGGAAACTGATACAGCGCTCAGCGTTCTCAATATACTCGCCCTCACCCGTCACCTGGCTGAAGGCGGCCAATGCGGACGACACCGTGCTGATGGCACAGGTATAAGGAGCATTTAATTTGTGCCCGAACCAGATGCCATTCCCGTAACCGCCCTCCGGCAACGCCCAGATGGGCACCCAGTGATCAAACCATTTCCGAGCAGCGTCCAGGTAGCGCGTCCGCCGCTCCCCCGTGGTCATCATGGCCGCCTGAATGACGCCCATGACGTTGGACCCATTGTCAGCCAGGTTCACCTTGCCCTTACGCAAAATGTCTTCGAATTCACGCTTACTGACTTGCGCCGTCGTCTGCCCGCGGTAGTTGGACGTAAACGCCCCATTAGGAAGCTGCTCACCCACAAAGACGTCGATCGTCTTCACCGCGACGTCCGTGTATTTCGGTTGCTTGAGCAGTTTGCCCGCCAGCATCAACGTCCTGACCGGGTAAAATACCATATACCATTCATGGTATTGAGGGGAGGCTCCAAACTGCTCCACCAGCCAATCAGCATTCTGCTTCAGGGCTTCTTCGAGTGATAATTGCCGATATTCCATTTTCGTCGTTTCTCCTTAATGATAGAGGTAACCCGCTGAAGCCAGTCCGATTCCTACCAGGTGTCGGTACGGAACGGCGAGGCGGGCAAACCTTCCTTGTTATACAGGTTGCAACCTTCTGGATTCATCGAAAACGCATAGCGTACGGCGACAGGCGCTGGAACGTTCGTGCTGGACACCAGCACGGTAGAGCCGTCGATGACGGCATCCGCCCAAAACCAGTGATTACTGGAGCCGGCCACGGCAAACCGCTTGAGCACGTCTTCCTTGACCTCCGACGCGGGTCCATGCCCCGTCTTCCGCCCCACCATGAGCCCCTTATCCGCATAGTCGAAACTCACGCGGATTTTCGAACCTTCAACGGTCATCCCTTTGTAGAGCGGACCGCTGCAGACGAGGTCTTTCCGACCATAGTCATTCTTGAGTGCCCAAAGGGCCAAACGCTCGCCCACATCCTCCTTGTTACGCGGATGGATATCGTTGGCAACCCCCACATCAATGGCCACCGCCATGCCGGTGCGCGGAATCTGCAGGCATTTGAACTGCGCCATACGGATCTTGGCCCATCCATTGCCACCGATCGGACTTATATCGGCCGTCTGATAGTTCGCGAGCTGAACAAAGTAAAAAGGGAAATCGCCCTGGTTCCATGCCTTGCGCCAACTCCCGATCATGGCTTGGGTCTTAAAGGCATAGATGTCATCGTCATTACCGTTGGCCTCCCCCTGATACCAGAGGGCACCCTTGATGCCGAACGGGATCAGGGGCGCCACGCGTCCGTTATAGATGCCCGCCAAATTATCGAGGGCAGGAGGACATACCGGCAACAGGGGAGGAGAAGGTAACAGTTCGCCCTTGTCCTTGGCTTGACGCGCCTTCTCAACCCATTGCCCGACCGGATCAATCATCTTGGCAAGCTGGTTGCTATAGTCCGACCGTTTCTTATCGAACTCCCTGGCGACTTCGGGCACCGTTGCGGGAGCCTCCGCAGGCATCCACAATTCGATGGCCGTTCCGCCCCAGGCGTTATTGATCAGACCGATGGGGATCCCTGTTTCCTTTTGTATTGACCGGCCAAAGAAATAACCGACTGCAGAGAAATCAACGACCTGCTTGCCACACATCAACCAGCCACTCGGAATGTCCAAAACGGGCTGTCCGGCTTGAGCCGCCTTCACGCTCAACAAACGGATCATCGAATTCGTGAACCCAGGAATGACCTCTTGCGCGTTATCAGCACTACCCAGACCAAATTCCATATTTGACTGGCCGGAGCACAACCATACATCACCCACCAGAATATCCCTGACCACCGTCTTGGTGGCCTTACCGGTAACCGTTAATTCAAGCGGCTTACGGCTTGCATTCAATGGCGCCAGTTTTACTTGCCAGCGACCATCCTTGTCGGCGATGGCAGAACACGTTTTTCCTTCAATCGTCACGGTGATCGTTTCGCCCGGATCGGCCCAGCCCCAGACCGGCGCGGCCAAATCACGTTGCAGGACCATGTGATCAGAGAAAAGCCTGGGCAGCCCCAACTCGGCATTCGCCGAAGCCGCCAATCCGGCCACCGCTAGGCCCCATGCCAACCAATACCCGTTTCGTTTCATTATGATTACCTTTTATGACAAACCATCACCGGATTGTAAACACCGAACCCCACAGAACATAGTCGAGCTCGTATGCCCCCATGTCCACCTTGTCATTATTTTGCCAAATACGCGGCTTGCCATCCAAATCCACCATATCGGTCATCCACCCCTGCTTCACTCCTGTATCAACACAAGGGGATAGCCTGGTCAGCCGGTAGTTTGGCCCCGCAGGATCCACAAACAGGGGATTATTGGTGATGTTACCCGAACCGAACAGCGTGTAGGAACTGACCGTGCAACAATTGGTGAACAGCGCGTTCGTGATATTCGAAAAGTACAGGTTGTCGGGTTGATTGGAATAGCAGATCACATTTTTGACCCGAACCTGCACTATTGCTGCACTTGGGGTAGCGAGTCCGCCGTGAAATCCGGCGAAGTTCCCCGCAATCGTACAACTTTCCACGTCACTGATAGTAGGATTGCCCAAAACAGCCACCCCCGCTCCTGCAAAAGCACTATTCCCTGTAATCAGACAGTTGCGTAGCGTGCCGCCATCGTTCATATACACCCCACCGCCGTTTACAGAATTGGCCTTAGGGGAAATCGCATTACTAGCGATGATACTGTTACAAATCAACGCGCCGGTCCCGTAAATGTAGGCACCCCCTCCGAGGCTACCACCTGAGAGGTCGTTGGTTGTAGCCGTTCCATTGTGCAGGATCCGGCTATTCCAGAACTGCGCCGGAGTCGTCAGATAGACACCCCCGCCGAACCCTGCATTCCCGATCGTATTGGCGGTGATGTCACAGTTCGTGATCAGACTGCTCCCAACGGCATAAACACCGCCCCCCCGGCTCCCCCCCGACACCGGATTGTTCGTCGCCCGGTTCCCCGTCACCAGGCAATTGCGTAAAATGCCATTGGTCATATACACCCCGCCGCCGAAACAGTCATTCGACGGCGCACACCCGTTCGTGATGGTAAACCCCTCGACCACGGCGTTGACATGATTCAGGGTGAAACACCGGTTGGTGGTATTCGGATAATTACCATTAATGATGGTCCCCCGATCCACGCCGTTATTGTTATAACTCCTCACGGTAAAATCGCCCACAGTGAGCTGATCCGTCAGGGTATAGACCCCATTACTGACCAGCACGGTGGCCCCATCAAAGGCCATGTTAACGGCATCCTGGATATTGCTGGAGGCCCCCATCCAATTTGTATAGGGAGAAACGGGGGTTTGTCCATTCTGGGCCACATACAGATTGGGAGCGACTCCGAGCGTCGTCTCATAGGCCCCCATGTCCGGCAAGTTATTAATCCGGGGCTGACCGGCCAGATCGGTCGCCGCACTCATCCAGGACAGCACCAACCCGGCATCGACCCCCGGCGACCAGGGCCAGAGCCGGTAATCTCCACTGGTCCGATTCATAAACGCTGGAGACGAGGCCATATTACCGGAACCCAGCAGGCTATAAGCAGTGGACACGCAACAGTTGGTAAACAGAGCATTCGTGATATTCGAAAAGTACAGGTTGTCAGGCTGGTTGTAATAACAGATCACGTTTTTGAGCCGCACCTGCAAAGTTACGCTACTAGGCGTCGCGAATCCGCCATGATACCCGGCGAAATTCCCCGCAATCGTGCAGTTTTCCACGTCACTTACAGGGGTGTTAACAACCGCCACGCCCGCCCCCGAAAAGGCCGAATTCCCCGCAACCAGACAGTTGCGAAGGGTACCACCAAAGTTCATATACACACCACCCCCGCTAGTGGGATTGGCTAGAGGGGGAAGCGTGTTGCTGGAAATGACACTGTTGCAAATTAACGCATTGGCCCCTGTAATGTAGACGCCACCGCCCATGCTGCCGAAAATACTACTGTTGGTGGTGGGTGTCCCATTGAACAGAATCCGACTATTCCACAGTTGCGCGGGAGACACCAGGTAGACTCCGCCACCAGATCCGGTATACCAGATCGAGTTCGCGGTGATATCGCAGTTCGTAATCACACTGTTCCCGGTGGCGTAAACGCCGCCCCCCTCACTGCCCCCTGCCAACGGATTATTCGTGGCCAAGTTCCCCGTCACCAGGCAATTGCGCAAAATCCCATTGGTCATATACACCCCGCCGCCAAAGCAGTCATTTGACGGCGCACACCCATTGGTGATGGTGAATCCCTCAACCAGGGCATTAACATGATTCAGGGTGAAACACCGGTTGGTGGTATTCGGATAATTGCCATTAATAACCGTACCCCGATCTACCCCGTTGTTGTTAAAACTCCTCACGTTAAAATTACCCACCACAATTGGCGCCGTCAGGGTATAGACGCCATTACTGACCAGCACGGTTCCCCCCTCAGCCAACACGCTCAGGGCATCCGGAATGTTCGTGGCCGCCGTCACCCAATTCGTATAGGGCCACGCAGGGGTCTGCCCATTTTTCGCCACATACACGTTCGCGAACGTGGAAACCACCAGCGATGTTTCATAAGCGCCCATGTCCACCAGGCCATTCACACTGATTCGGGGCTGCCCATCCAGATCGGTGGCGACACTCATCCACGCTTGCGTTACCCCGGCATCGACCCCCGGAGACCCGGGCAGCAGCCGGTAGTTTCCCCCAGCCCGATTCACAAACAGGGGCGTTGTAATGATATTACTCGACCCACCCGTCACGTAATTGGTGCTCGTCATACAGCAATTGACGGTAATGAGCGGGATATTGCTTGCAACTGCCTGTGAGGATGGTCGCATCGCTTCACCGGTGTTATAGAAAGAAATCGTATTGGTAACGTTATAGGTGCTGGGGTTATTGGCTCCGATTCCATCGCCGAAATTCGTGACAATCGTGCAGCTTTCAATGACCGCACTCCCCCCATGCGAACCCACCCCCGCAGCGTTGCACTGACCTCCCTTGCCATTTCCCATAATCAAACAGTTGCGGAGCATGGTCCCCGCGCCGTACACCCAGACCCCGCCGCTGCCATATCCAGCAAGCGCCGTATTGCTGATGATGGAACTGTTGAACACCGATCCTCCGGATGATTGAATCCCGCCTCCACCGGAACTCAACAGGGGAGATTGATTATACATGATCCGGCTGTTCCAAACTTGTGCCCCGCTTTGCAGCATCACACCGCCACCACCAGAAGAAAGGGGTGTGCATAGAGCCGTATTGGCGATGACGTCGCAGTTCGTGACCACGCTGCCTGACCCGGTCGCATACACGCCGCCGCCACCGCCAGTGCTGTTGGTGACCGTATTCCCCGTCACCAGGCAGTTCCGCAAGGTACCCGCCGTCATCAGGACCCCTCCTCCATTAGTGCCGTTTACAAATCCATTGGTAATGGTGAACCCATCCACCACCGCATCGGCATGATTCAGCGTTAAGCACCGGTTGGTGGTGTTCGGGTAGTTTCCATTGATAATGGTTCCCCGATCCACGCCATTGTTATTATAACTCCTGAGCGTCATGTAGCCGACGGTGATATGATTGGTCAGAGTGTACACACCGTTTGTGACCAGAACCGTTCCCCCATCACTCATCACGTTCAGAACATCCGTGATATTGCTGGCTGCCGCCGCCCAGCCATTGGTGTAAGGACTTACCGGCGTCTGTCCGTTATGAGCCACGTAATAAGTGGCCGGGAGGCTATTGAATGTCGTCTCGTAGGCACCCATGTCGGGCAGGGAGTTTGCACTAATCCGCGGATTATCCGCCAAGTCAGTCGCCGTACTCATCCAGGACAACGTCAGTCCAGCGTCAACACCGCGTGACCAGGGCGCCAGTCTGTAATCGCCGTTGGCACGCTGCATGAAGGCCGGAGTCCCGATGATGTTGCCCGAACCGCCAGTCACATAATTGGTGCTCGTCATACAGCAATTGACGGTAATTAGAGGGTTGACACCAGCCGCACTCGAGGAGGGCCTCATGGCTTCACCGGTATTATAGAAAGAAATTGTATTGGTAACGTTATATGTGCTGGCGCTACCGGCCCCAATGCCATCACCGAAATTCGCAACAATCGTACAATTTTCAATAGTCGCCCCCCCCCCATGGGACCCCACTCCTGCAGCGGTGCATGCAGCTCCCCTGCCGTTTCCTATGATCAGACAATTACGCAGTGTTACGGCATTCGCACCCGCGGCCCATACTCCGCCACCCCCATAGGCATACCCCGACCCGGCGAACGGCCAGCCTGTGCATGAAGTGCTGCTACTGCTGGTATTATAATCTGTACCCACTTTGTTGCTGATCACGCTGCAGTTAACCACCCACGACGCCCCATCACAGTGAACCCCCCCGCCAGCCGACCAATAGATAGGAGAATTATTGTACATGATACGACTATTCCGCAATGACGCCGCCGCAGTCAGTTTGACGCCACCACCACCCACCGTCTGGCCGCTGCCATTAAGAACGAGGTTGGCGATGACATCGCAGTTCGTGATCAGGCTAGTTGCTCCGGCCGCATATACCCCGCCACCGCTGCCATTGGTTACCGTATTGCCCGTCACCAGACAATTCCGCAAAGTACCAGCTGTAATGTAAACGCCGCCTCCGCTTCCAACAACATAGCCATTGGTGATCGTCAATCCCTCCACCACGGCATTGGAGAAACTCAGCGTGAAACATCGGTTGGAGTTATTCGGATACCCCCCATTGACAATGGTGCCGGCTCGGTCAATAACGCCATTGTTATCACTCCTGATCGTGATATTGGTCGCGATGATGATCTGATTGGTCAGCATGTAGACACCGTTGGTCAACAGCACCGTATCACCGCCGACGGTGACGGCCATCACCGCATGAAGATTGGTCGCGGCCGTGGCCCAACTGGTATAGGGCGAGGTCGGGGTATTTCCGCTACCCGGAGGTACGACGTACCTCGTGGTGGCCGCCATGGCGCCCACGCACAATATCATGAGAAATCCGCACGCAGCTAGTTTTGTCTTCATTCCCGCCCCCTTTTCTCGAACGACTTTCAAACCCATCACTGAACTAATATCAAGGATCCTAACGCTTGAAACTCATACTCGTAGGCCCCCATGTCCACCGTCCCGCCAATTTTGGGAGAGATGCGCAGTTTGCCATCCAAATCCACTGCCCCGGTCATCCACGCCTGGTAGAAGCCCGCATTGACACAGGGCGACGCCTTGGTCAACCGGTAATTCGACCCCGTTGGGTTCTCAAACAGAGGATTATTGGAAATATTTCCCGAACCGAGCAGAGTATAGGAACTGACCACGCAACTGTTGGTGAACAGCGCGTTCGTGATATTTGAAAAGTACAGGTTGTCAGGTTGATTGGAGTAACAGATCACATTTTTTACCCGCGCTACCAATATGATGCCACTCGGGGTCGCGAGGCCGCCATGATATCCAGCGAAGTTCCCCGCAATCGTGCAGCTTTCCACGTCACTGATAGTTGGATTGCCAACAACAGCCACCCCCGCTCCTGCAAAAGCACTATTCCCTGTAATCAGACAGTTGCGTAGCGTGCCGCCATCGTTCATATACACCCCACCGCCGTTTACAGAATTGGCCTTAGGGGAAATCGCATTACTAGCGATGATACTGTTACAAATCAACGCGCCGGTCCCGTAAATGTAGGCACCCCCTCCGAGGCTACCACCTGAGAGGTCGTTGGTTGTAGCCGTTCCATTGTGCAGGATCCGGCTATTCCAGAACTGCGCCGGAGTCGTCAGATAGACACCCCCGCCGAACCCTGCATTCCCGATCGTATTGGCGGTGATGTCACAGTTCGTGATCAGACTGCTCCCAACGGCATAAACACCGCCCCCCCGGCTCCCCCCCGACACCGGATTGTTCGTCGCCCGGTTCCCCGTCACCAGGCAATTGCGTAAAATGCCATTGGTCATATACACCCCGCCGCCGAAACAGTCATTCGACGGCGCACACCCGTTCGTGATGGTAAATCCTTCCACTAACGCATCGGCGTGATTAATGAAGAAACACCGGTTGGTGGTGTTCGGATAATTACCATTAATGACAGTCCCCCGGTCCACGCCGTTATTGTTATAGCTCCTGAGTGTGGCGTAATTTACGGTAATTTGATTGGTGAGAATATAGACCCCATTCGTGACCCATACTGTGGCGCCATCGCTCATCACGCTGACCGCATCCTGAATGTTGCTGGCCGCCCCCGCCCAACCATTGGTGTAGGGACTTACCGGTGTCTGTCCGTTCTGCGCCACATAATGGATGGCCACCGGTCCGCCCGCCGTCTCGTAAGCCCCCATATCCGGCAGGGTGTTGGAACTGATCCGCGGGTTACCCGCCAAATCGATCGCCGTACTCATCCAGGACAACGTAAGGCCCGCGTCAACGCCGCGCGACCAGGGAGCCAGTCTGTAATCACCACTGGCATGCTGCATGAAGGCCGGAGCTCCGATGATGTTCCCTGAACCGCCGGCCACATAATTCGTGCTCGTCATACAGCAATTGACAGCCTTGAGCGTGTTGGTGCTGCCAGCCGCCCCCGATGATGGTCGCATCGCTTCAAGAGTATTATAGAAAGAAATCGTATTGGTTACATTATACGTGCTGGCATTGTTAGCCCCAATGCCATCGCCGTAATTCCCAACAATCGTACAGTTTTCAATAGTCGCGCTCCCCCCATGTGAACCCACTCCCGCAGCGCTGCTTCCAGCGCCCTTGCCATTTCCCATAATTAAACAGTTACGAAGCGTGGTCGCAGGTGTCTGCACCCACACTCCGCCGCTACCATATCCAGCCAGCGCCGTGTTGCTGATGATGGAACTGTTGAACACCGCTCCGCCGTATGAGTGAATTCCACCACCACAGGAATTTCCCAGGGGGGATTGATTATACATGATACGGCTATTCCAAACTTGTGCCCCGCTTTGCAACAGCAAGCCGCCGCCGCCTTGACCAAGGGCGGTAGAAAACACCGTGTTGGCAATCACATCACAATTCGTGACCACACTTTTTGAGCCGGTGGCGTACACCCCGCCACCACTGCCATTGGTAAGCATGTTCCCCGTTACCAGGCAATTGCGCAACGTTCCGGCAGAGATATAGACACCCCCGCCATCCCCTAGCACATATCCATTGGTAATGGTAAAACCTTCCACCACGGCATTGGAGAAACTCAGCGTGAAACAGCGGTTGGTAACCGGTTTTCCCGCGTAATTATCAGCATTGATAATCGTACCCAACGGATCATTCGTCCCGTTGTTTTCGCTCCGGAGTATGATATTGGTCGCAATGATGATCTGATTGGTCAGCATGTAAACGCCATTGGTCACCAGCACCGTATCGCCCCCGACCGCGACCGCCATCACGGCATGAAGATTGGTCGCAGCATCAGCCCAACTGGTATAAGGAGAGAGGGGGACATGCCCCCCGCCCGGAGGCACGACGTACCGCGTAGTCGCCAGAGCAACCCCACAAGAAAACATCGCAACAGAAATGAACGTAACGAGCCATCTATTCATTTTTCCGCCCTCCCCTAATTATAAACCGCTTCATGAAAAAAATGAAAATAATCTAATTCAGGAACCCTCACTCATTTGTCCATGCATCAGACTTTCGCTAGATACATCTATCAATGTTTATCTATCAGTAGATTAGTCGTTTTACTCAATCATAGTCAATTCAATAATAAGCCAATTATAAGCGTTTTATGGCCATCTCGGTATCCTTGTGTTGTCGCACCAAATAACTACCAACAGAGCCGAACCGGACCGAACAAACCGGACGGAAGCGGCTTGGGGCCGAACACATTCTCGGGGGTGTTGATCACCCGCACCTCGATCTGAACCTCGGTTCCGCCAGCCATCGCCGGAAGGGTGAAGCGCCAGGGCGGATTGACCCGCACCCTGAGTGATAGACCGTTGATTGCAACAGCGGCGGAATTGGCAAGCCGGCCGAGATCAAGAACAGACGTCCGTGCCTCGCCCCAATCCGGCAAGCGGAGTGTCTTACGGTAGAGGCCTTCACCCGCAAAACAGGGAAAGCCCTGGCGGGTCCAGTCGCCTGTGTCTAGCTGGCCGACGGGCGACCTCAGGCTCGGCCTGGCGCGTTTGGGACTCACCGTAAATGCCCCGGCCAGGTACGGATTCCATAGACGGTAGTCGTTTTCAAGAAACATGCCACCCGTCTCAAACACCACGCGGTTCATCCCAGTCTGCAGCAGCGCTGCAATATCGGCTTCAAAAATCCAGTGGTCGAGGATGGTGCCAGGCTGGAACGGTCCGGCCAGTTGTTCGTTGACCCAGACTTTAAGCTGGTCGGAATAGCGCTGGCAATTCAACTCCGCCCGTGTCATCTCATGATCCACCAGAAGCCATACCGGACCGCTGAGTGCGCAAGCGTCGAAGGTGAACGCGTGGCGCTCATTGCATTCGACATACTGGATGCCCCCGTTACGAAGTGGCAGGATATTGGGTTTATTGGTGGTAAAGGCCCAGGGGCCACTAAGGGCGAGGGTCTGCTCCGGTGTGGAGGCACCTGCCGCTGGACCCACTGGATACAGGGAGATGTCAGTAGCGGAATCTGCAACAAACACGACGGTCTCAGCCGCTTCGAGATCAAGCCGAAAACGGCCATGGTCCGCCGTGACCGCAGTGGTGGCCGGGAACGTTGGCTCCAGATCAAGACGGAGCAGTGGCCGCGGATCACGAATCGTGACACCAAGGTTTCGCTGAGGCTTATCGGAGCTGTTGTGCAAAAGATAGAAGCGCCTGCCCCATTTCTCCCAAACGCGCGAGATCACCTGGCGATGTGAATTGCGGACCTCAAGTGGTTGCGGCACCAGCGCACGCAGTCGGACATCGAGACGCTGCCAGAGTTCCGGCGGCGCAGGCACAACCTCGTCCGCCGGCACGAGAAGCTCAAACGGAAGGTCGGTGTCGGCCAGATCAGTGAGTGCCCCGGTGGACGGGTCATAGACGGCATCGGGTCGTTCGTACAAGCAGAGCACCGACCCCCCGTCCTGTGCAAACTGCCGCAGGGTTTCATAAGTGCGTCGTTCAAGGACGCGGATGGCCGGGAGGATTACGCAACGAACTGTGCAGGTCGACCTGCCCTTGCGGGTCGGCACCAGAAGCGTGCCGTCCGCGACGGTTGCCTGCTGAAGCACGTCCTCAGGCAGGATTTCATATACCACCTGCCTGTACAGCAGTTCGTTCACGAGATCGCGGAAGGTGGCTTCGACCCGATCGACCACCGCTCCAAGATCGGTGGCTCCGGCAGCCGTTTTCGGCGCGCCCAGCTCGAGGTAGGCTTGGAGGGTCGTCGTCGGGTGTAGCACCGAAACTTCAGCCACACTCTCCCATCCGGCGGTGAGGAAAGAGAGGCGGCTGGCCCAGTCGGTCCACGTCCGGCTGTAGTCCCACATCGGGTTGTGCAAATGATCCGGCGTACACTCCCATTTACGATGGCCGGCAATGGAGTAGTACAAGCCATGGGTCACAAACAGATCGGCGCCGAGCGCGGACAGGAGGCCGACAATACGACGGACCTCCCCCAGGTCCAGCCGCCAGCCGGACGCGAGGCCAAAACTTTCGCACATGACCCTGGGTGAGTCATAAAAGAGCGCCGCCGAAGCCGTGTTCCGGATACAGGCGGTGAGGCTCTCCGCCCCCGCGATGCCGCGCGGGTAATCGAACAGCGAGCCCCCTTTGGTTCTCGGCCCAAGTTGATCGACGGCGTTCAGCGACTGGTTCTTCATCACCGCGAAGTAATCGCCAATCTGGCGGACATGCTCGCCCATTCCATCCTCAAGGCAGTAATGGCCGGTACTGAAGATATGGGCCTCATCGCACACGGTGCGGATGGCCCCAACAAATGTTCGGATGAACTCATCACCGAGGAAGCGCCAGAAACGCAGGCGGCTGGCCCGTGCGGCGGGCCCGGACAGGAACAGCCAGGGAAGCAACGGCTCGATCCGCGTGCCTTCTGCAGTGAGAAAGCGCTGATCGAATTCGCGGCTCCAGGGAATGGCACGTCGGATATGCCCAAAATGGGCGCAGGCGTTGTCGGTGAAAATGCCGCGTACCTGCCCGCCCAGATCCGCACCAAACCGTTCGCGGTACCAGCCATGCGTTTGCCGGATAAAGGCGCCAGCCACTTCGGGATCAAGATAATCGGGGTAGCTCTCAAATAAAATACCCGGGCCAGGTTGATAGAGATGCTCGACAAGCACGAGCACCACAGCATCGCCCGCAAACGGGTTTCGCCATTCCAGGTGCTGGCCTGTGAGTTGCGGCAGCAGGTTGATCGGCTCAGCGGGCGGTGATGATGGCGTGGCGGGAACGGCAAATGTGTAACGCGGAGCCTGCGCCAGCTCCAGCCTGACCGTGGCGCCGGGGGCGACACGCTCTTCGACCGACACCACCAGTGACCGCATCGAGCGACCGGGAAACTGCTCCAGGATTTTGCCGCCAGCAATACCGCTGGGATAATGATTCTCATCGTAGAGCCAGGTGTCCAATCCCTGCTTTTTTGCTTCATCAATTGCCACGCGTAGCGCGTCTTCCCACTCCTGTTCGAGATAGCGGGAGCGCAGGCCGTCACGGCCATGGAACATGAAACCTCCGTACCCTTTATCCGCCATTTCCCGGATCTGGCGCCTGAGTTCGTCCGGCTGCAGAAAATGATTCATGAACCAGAAACTCACCGGGCGGAACTCGGCGGGAACATTTTCAAGCGCGGTTACTAGCTGTGCTGTTTTCATTTTGGACTCCTCGCCTATGTATGCCGGTTATCCCCTAACCATCGGTTTACCAACCTGAAGTGCCTTCGGAATATCCGCGTAGATGTCGAACAGTTCATGAAAGAATCTCTTGCGATCGGAGTCAGCCTGAGCGACCCGCCCCCGATTAAAACAACATTCATGCCCAGCTCCCGATATCGTCACTTGACGATCAATTCGGCAAATTTCGCAGGAACATCAAATAACTTTTTACCCGTTGGCGAAAAGGCAGACAGTTCAATTGATTTGTCCCTGACCCGCTGGCGGCACAGGTTGAAGTACCAGGGAGCGGCTCCAGCCGGTTTTGCACCGGCAATGCCGTTAAGCGCGTCAATGGCCTCTGCGTTTTCGCCCGCCACCGGTACGCGCAACTCCAATGACCAGAATCCATCCCCACGATAAGCCGCCGCTTCCACCCCCGACGACCATGACGAGTTGAATTTCCGCCCCTGGCGGTCCATATCAAATATCGCGCCCGACGGGCTGACCCCGATCTGATAGAGGGAATGGACCGGGGTCTCCAGCCACAGCTCAATATTGTCACCATTGAATAGATTCGCGTCTTTGTTTTCTGTGGCCGCAATATACAGATGATTCATATCGGAATCTTCGCACCGGATACCGAAATACAAGGCGTTTTCGGCCCATCCGACACGGAACGAGGTTTTGGCGACAGGCGGTTTCGCCGTCTCCACATCGGCCAACGGGCGGTCCTCCAGACCTTCCCAGAATTTGTCATCAAGTTTTCCATCCAATTTGATGTCTTTCCGGTCGCGTTCCAAGGCCTGGGCTTTAGGCAGATCTTTTTCGCGGCCCTGGGCCAGTTTTTCACGCACGGCCTTCAGGCGCTCCATGTACGCGACCAGCAGATCAACCCGTTTGCCGTAAACCGTATCGCCGGCCGCCTTCTTCGCGGCGGCAAGCAATTCAAAGAGACGGTCAATGACCGCCACATCTTTATTGGCGGTTATCCAGTGGGCTTCAGCGTACTCAATGAATGCCTTCATCTCTTTCGCCGCCGGCCCGTAGAATTTCTCATAAAAGTCTGCTAGCAATGCGTCCACATCCTGGTTCGCATCCCAATACAGGCGCGAGGTAATGTAAATGTTCAGATGATTGGCCGCCATGGCATCCCACGGGATCTCCTTCGGCTTTGCATTCTGGAATACTTCAATAAATTCACCGCGGGACTTTCCCTTCAGAAAGCGCAAGTTTTCGGCAATAACCCGGGGATAATAGACCGGCACGCCCACCCAGGGACCTTCCGCACGGTTGTGCAGGTAATAATCCCAGATAAAAAGATCCTTTGACGGCAATTTCTCCAGCCATGCTTCCGTTAGTTTTTTGAATTGTTCCCGTGTTTCCTTATTATAAAATTCGCTCCGCCACTGGCAGAGGATAACCTCAACATTGGGACTGAGCTTATCAATCTTCTCCGGGGGCAACTGGTAGACCGAATAAGCCAGACAGCTCAATTTTCTATCGGGACAGGCCTTGTACACTTCCTTTGACACTCGATCCATGAAGTTCCAGACGTAATCCGAAAGCATTCCATTCCACCCGCGCTGGCGGGTGGCCTTGCCCTTGCAGAGCGCGCATTCGCACAGCGAACCGTAACCGTCCACAGGGGCGATGGAAAGAATCTGCTCATCAGGATAGATGCTGAAAACAGCCCTGCAATATTTCACGGTGGCATCCACCAGGTGATCCGATGAAAAACAGGGAAAGCCCTGCCCGAAGGCGGCATCCGTTTGCCGCTTCCCATTATACAGGGCGAAATAGTCGGGTTGTGACTTATCCCGGTTATGAACATTAATCAACCCATGCCCTCCGCCAAATCCATCCCTCTGGCTAAGCCCCATCCGCAGTTGCCACATGACGTAATCCTTGGAGCCCCGCATGAAATCCTGATAGTAGATATAAATATGGCGAAGCTGAAAATCAGGGCAGACCGTCTTATCCAGATGTGGAACCGCGATGCTTTTCAATGTTGGCACCACTTCGCCCAATTCGCCGGGAAAATACCAGCGCACCCCAAGACCGCGAAGAAATTCATAGACGGCATTCAGTGACCCGCGTTCATCAAAAGCCGACATCTTCACCGCGCTGCTATACTCGTCTGTGTTTATGGGATTACTCCAGGTCCCGCCCGTCAAGGCATCCCACTTCTCGTAAAACTTGGGCCGGCCCTTCTCGTTACCAATAAAGTTGTCACGCGCCTTGTAATCCTGGTCATGGCCCAACAGCGCCAGCCAGTTTTTACCCGACACCAATTTAAATGCGCCATACTTAAGGCCTTCATCGCTCAACTTCAATTCATCGGTATACCTACTTTTCCCAACATAAATCTTTACCGGTATCGCGCGGTCCACAAGGTTCGTGACTAACAGTTTAGCCCCGCTGATCTTCTCAAGGTACTGTTGCAACTCCGCCGCCGCTAGCTTCACCGCCCGAGGGGGATTTTCAGCGATAATGATTTCAGCCTGCGGCCGACCGTTCTTGATAATGAAACTTTTAGCCATGACAGAATTACTGAACAGGCCTCCCATCATCGCGGAAACAAAAAACAGCATTCTGGCATGAGTCATAATTGTTTTCTTCATCATATATTCCTTTACTTCACACTCGTTATTTCATCCAAAGATTTCCCAGTTTTGACAACTCAAGGAATTGCGGAATCCCGGTGGGGGAAATGGCATAGGCCTCCTGCGCCCCTCCAGCACGCCGACTCCGGCAGACATTGATTCCCCACGTATACGTCTGGTCAGGACCGAGTGAACCAAAATCCTTGGTAGGAATCTTGATTTCGGCCATCCAGCGGGCCCGCTCCTTCTTAACGGCCACCTCCACCCCTGGATTCCACAGCAATGGCAAAGTATCCCTGGCGATCATGGTGACGTCCTGGCTTTCATCTAAAATCGCACCGTTGGGGTTGACCGCAATCCTGAAATAGGAGCGCTCAGGGGTTTGGATGTAAATTTCCACAACATCATCATTGAAAATATCGGGATCATCATGCTTGCAGGTTTTGGCGATGAGTTTATCCATTTTGGCTTCATCGCAGGACACCCCGATGAACAAGGCGGATTTATCCGGGCTCATCCGGAACGCAACGGAGGCTCCGTTTTTACGCGGTAGTTTCCCCGTGACCACATCCTTCATGCCGTACCATATTATATGACTGGGATGCCATATCGGCTTGCTCAGGTCGCCGTCCAAGAGGATGGGTTCGGAGGCGGGGTACGCCCGGAAACTCGGGCCAACGCGCTTCATGTTGGCGAATAATTTACCGAGTGGCGCCATCTCGCTCTCGATTTGAGCGATCCGCTTGTCGTAGACGCTGTCCTTCCCGGCCTTCTCCCTGGCACGCTTGAGTATCGTAAAGTAACGGTCTACGTCCTTTTCCTGGAGGAATCCCTGTCCGTCATTTGACACGCTCCGCGTTTTCGGCCTCGTCCACACCTCTTCCGCAAATTCGTAAAACTCCTTCATTTCCACCTTAGCCGGGCCGAAATACAAAGCATAATACTCGTTGAGTAATTTCTGCAAATCCAGGTCGGGATCCCAAAATAGCTTCCCCTGCAAATAATAGAGGAGATGTGATAACCCGGGGCACCCAATCTTCCAGTTCACATCATCAGGCGAGATTTCCATGAATTTACCTTCGCAGATCCCATTGAGATCTTGCATGTCACGCTGTAAAAGCTTGGTAAACACAACAGGATATCGTGGCTTCCCATTCGGATAATAAAAAAGATACCACTCCCAGAGAAAAAGCTTCTTTGACGTCAGCATGGACAACCACTTGGCCCGTAATTCCCGGGTCTTCGCCGCCTCTGGATCCAGAAGATTGTACCCGGATGCGCCGCATATCGTCAGAGTCACGTTGTCTGGCAACTTATCGATTCCGGATGGTGGGTCCAGTTGGAGCGCGTAAGCCCAGGTAGCGAGAAATTTATCTGGATGCGTTTTCTTCAATTCCCTGGCTGCGTAAAGCCAGTAGTCCCACATGTAATCCGACAATTTCCCTCCCCTGCCTTTATCAGGGCGGCCCCAGATTTTAGCATCGCGCTCATCCATCCGGTCAAAGCCGTCAGGCGGCCCAAGCGACATACCCACCAGCTGCGGATAGGCTTCAAAAACCTTATCCAGATAATGGAGAGACGTTTGTCTGAAACCGGGGTCACAAAACCGAGGAATCCCCCGCCCCCCCATCCCGATGATCGGCTTTCCGTCAGTCTGGGCGTAATACTCAGGATGAAGCTTCATCTGCTCCAGGGTATTGATGATATCCCAGGTGGAATGGCCCATGTGGTGAAGATACGAAACGCCATATTTCAGCCGTTTGATCCATTTCACGCCTTCCGCGTCTTTCATCATGAAATTGTAATAACAAAAGTCACGGTAGGGGTATTTGGGTTCCTTGCGGATGTTCTGATTGGAAATGACCACTGTTTTTATTTCAGGAATGACCGTCCCGTTTTCGTAAGGCGCATAGAATCTTACACCTAATTCCTCAAGTAATTCCGCCACCCCATAGAACGTCGCGGTGGCATCCAGCGTAAAGATCCCCAGTTTCTGGTTATAAAGTCCCGGGGCTCCGATGGCAGAGGAATATGCGTATTTTTCGCCTGTGAAGTCCTGCCATTTTTTCAACCCGCCTTGGTTTGAGTCCTTGTAGGGAAAAGGAACCCGCTGCTCGTCTCGCCCGACCACGATCACATAATGATCCTTGGCAATGATTTTAAAGCCCTCAACCTTGAGATCATCCGTCGTGACCCCAAGCTTCTTGGTGTATTCGCTTTCGCCAACATAGATCTGGTTTTCAACTTCAGCCGTTGGCTTTGTGACGATGGGTAGTTTGGCCCCCGACATTAATTCGATATGTTTCTGGAAATCTTCAGCGGCGAGCGTGACGCTTGATAGCGGTTTCTCGGGGAGGACAATTTCTGCGAGCGCTTGCCCGTTCTTGACGATTTTAACACCCGCAAAGGCATTGCACACCGATAGCAGTGCCACAACACAACCCAACAATTTGAGCAATTCTTTCATGTTCGGGCACCTTTTTAACTTGCGATAATTGGTTGTTTTTCAATATCTATCGGTAGACTATTAGTAAAATATGATGCCGTCAATATAATAACCATCCATTGTTAAAAAGGGTTCTGCGAGTTACCGGTGTTTACGGATTGACGATTTCGAGCTTCTTTTTCAGGGCAGCGAGATCGGAAGGAGGTGCATTAGTGACAGAAATCGCCTCGGTATATTTTTCCAACGCCTGCTTTTTATCCCCTTTGGCTTCATAAATATCGCCATACGCGCGTAATACGCCGGACTTCCAGGCGCCTGTGGAAAGTGCCGCAAGATCGATTTTGTTCAATTCTTCAAGGGCTTCCTCGTATTTCCCCAGTTTACTGAAAAGTGCCGCCCGTGAAATGATGGCGTTAAATAGCATGAAAGTCCCTTTAATCCGTGAATTCTGGGCATTGCCATAGGCGTCGATCGCTTTTTGATATTCCTTAAGCGAGGTGTAAATCACTCCCAGCTCACAAAGCGCCCGGCCCTTGAAGATTTCGTTGTCACCATCCGCACCATTTTCCGCCGCCTTCTCCAAGTCGCTGATCGCCTGCGCCTGATCACCCAGTCGGGCGTAGGCCAGGCCCCGAAAATAAAAGCCGATGTCAGCCTGATTTTCAGGCCAGATGGAAATATCTTCACTCTTGAAGGACGTGATGATTTGGCGCCAATCACGTTTCGCCTCCAAGACTCTCATCTGGCACGCTTTCGAAACCGCCGGCTCAGGGATTTTTCCCGCCAAGTCGAGTGCCCGATCATATTGTTTAAACTGGAGGGCGATGAGGCAGGCCTGCTCCAAAGCATCTGTTTTTTGGGATGGCACCGCAGCATAAGTGTCAGCCAATTTGACAAAGACCTCAAGCGCTTCGGCAGGCTTCTTCTCGGCCAACAGTTTTTCCGCCACCTGCCGATCTTCCAGATATTGGGAGGCAAAGGTAGAGACCACCGGAATCAACACCCCCGCGAGAATTGCATTAAATATTTTCATCAATTTCTCCAATCCTGATTGTGCCGTTTACTTGTAAGCCGGTAAATAGTTCCCATGAACCTTGATGAGGTTATCACACAGCGCCCGGATCTGGTCGAGCGCTAACTCCCCGGAAGTATGCGGATCCATGAAGGCCGCCTGATAAATCTTGTCCCGATTTCGCCTGTCGCCGATGATGTTCCGGACAAACACGGTACTTCCGGCTCCCATAAATGTAATTTTCGGCATAGTCGAACGACCTTTATATTAAAAATTCTTATTTTTTACTTTGAATCACAAGCCGAACCCCTGAAGGCAGGCGCAGGCTCTTGGCCATCACCGGGGTGAGCTGCGGCGGATGCTGAAGCCTGACCACACCGGATTCATACCGCATCGTAATGGGGCCATGGGGCGTCGGCACGGCACCCGAAGCCGAGGTCAACGAGGGAAAATGCGGATCCACTGTAAATCGCCGGAATCCCGGCTCGAGCGGGCGGATTCCCAGCACATAGGCGGGCAAGAGGTAGGCAGGCCCGCTGGCCCACCCATGACACAGGCTTAACCCTTTCGGCGGATGGCTCCCCGGGGGCGTCTGGGGCAAAAAGGCCTCCCAAAATGCATCCGCCCCATGCGCCAGCATCCGACCCCAGCACCGTTCAATTAATTCTAGCGCCAGCGCCGTTCGATTATTCAGGAACAGGCTTTCGGCTACAAACGCATTGAAATACGCGGTGGGAGTCTCCAATGGCAATTGCCCCCCTTGAAGGGCACCCAGGATGCACCGTGTTTTCGTTTTGTCAGGTTGACCCGACAAAAGCGCCAGGGTATTGGTTTCCGTGGAATAGTGCTCAATCGGTTCGCCTTGATAGTGTCCATCCCGATACAATCCCTTGGCGGGACTCCAAAAGGCCCGGTCAATGGCCCGGCGGAAAGGCCTGAGTATCGCGCGGAACCGGTTCAGATCGTCCGCCCGCCCCAACCACGCCGCCATCTCGATGAGCGCGGATAATCCCCGCAGGACCAGAAAGTTCAGCGGGGCACATTGCCCCTTTTTCACGACATCGTTCCAGTTGATCACACACCAATTGGCAAATGAATCGGCCTCACCAATGTTCACGAGCCCTTCACGGCGCAGGCCCATCTCCATGTAATTATTCAGCAGGGTAACGGCCTGCGGATACAGCGACTCCATCGTTTTGCGGTCGCCTGAGAAAAGGCAATGATCCCGCAGCTCAATGATAAACATGACGGGGAAATCCACGATCAACCCTTCGCCGCGGGAACAGCCGGGACCGGACTTGATCCAGCCGTCGGGCCGGTTGCGGGCCGCCAATTGCAAAAGGTTTTTCTTCACATAATCGTATTCACCCCAGGCGTAGTAACAGGCAAGTGCTTCAACATACATATCACCGAGATACAGTTTCTGTTCGCGCCAAGGGCAATCCTCAAAGTGACTGTGCATGTTCAAATGCAACGTCGTCGTCGAGGTGGTCGCGATCCGGTTTAAACTTTCAGATGATGAAACGAAAGGCGTTGAATTTTCCGTGACCGGATACTCACACAGCCGGAACTTCAGGCTTCGCAAGTTGATGGGAGCGGCAATTTTCGAGAAAGTCAGCAAGACATAGCGCCCAGCCCGGTAATGGAAGGGACTGAAGACCTGACGACCTGACCGGGTCGTATACCGGTCGACGTAAGTGATGTGGGGCGATTCTCCATACCCGATATCAATGACACTCCCCGCCAACTCCGTCTCCAGCTCCAAGCATAAGGTCCCATACTGCAGACCTCCGAAATCCACCCATAATGAGGCCACACCACACCCAGGGGCCTTATGAATCAGGCATTGATTTTGCGCTTTGGTCACCATGCGCGGCTTTGGAAAATTCGGCTCGCCCATCCGAAGCATCTCGTAATAGCCATCCACAGGGTAGTCAGGAATCAGCGCCTCTGGATTTTCAATTTGCCAGCCCCGTTTCGCCGTAAATCCATAGGCGTACCCGCCGTCAATCGTATAGGCCGCCGCCGGGAATTGATCCCGCCATCGGAACGGCGCGATTTCCTTGGGGGAAAATGCATACGTGTGCTTCAAATCAGAAGGCGACAACTCAGCGGCGTGGCGCCAGCCTCCTTTACGGATGTCCGAGGGGGATAATGCCTCATAGCCAAACTTGTTTGCATCGTAATATTCCTTGAAGGCGGCACGCAACTCCGTGTATCCCGGCGTTAGACGCGTCCAGGCATCGGGCGCACGAACCCTACAGCTGGCATCCGACCCGATAAAGGTTGGCGCCCGCCCTGCTTGCCGACACTCCACCTCGAACCGCAACCAACCAAATTCTCCTGGAAGATAGGAGGTTTCCGGCCAAGGCAGAACTGGCCCAAAGGCGTAGGCTAATACATTGATCACGTTGCGCCCGCGCTTCAAAACGCTTTTGACATCAAAGGAATCATAATAATAGCGCCCGAAATTGGAGGGATCAGGACCGCGCCCTATCGCGACGCCATTAATGGAGACCTGATAACAAATATAGGCGCTAATACGCAGGCCGGCTTCGGAGGGGAGCTCGCTCAAGCGAAACTCCTTTTGAAACGCGAGATAACGGTTTTTTGCTGTATCCCGTGGACGCGACCAGATTATCCGGCTATGGGAGAATGCTTCCATTGTAATGTCCTTGCTCATAATGCTTACCCTAGTATTTCGGGCATCATGTAACTGTCAGGGCCCTTGAATAATTGCTTCCGGGTGACATCCAGACGTTGCAACCTGAGGTATATGCCCCAGGCTTTCCCGCTATTGGTCGACTCGGCCACCACGATCTCATGTTCACCTGCCGCCACCCGGAATTGGGCCTTGCTTTTGTCCGGCGTCGCCGGATTGCTCCCGTCCGGATCATGCATCAGCAGTTTTCCATCGACCCAGGCCTTGACAGGTCCATCGTATCCAAGCACCAACGCCAAGGCCATCGCCTCTTTGCAGGAAAAACGACAGGCGAAATAGAGCACTTCATCACGGCCCTCCCGTTGCAGGGTTTCAGGATTCATGCTGCAAAAGTTTTCGTCGAAAATACGACTGATCATCTTCAGTCCGTCGAGGCTACAAGGATAAGCCAAGGCCTCCAACCGGCCTGCCGAAGGTTGATGCTCACTCACTCTCATCTGCCGGATGTAAGGGGTGATGGCACACGCCTCCCCAATCGGCAAAGGACCAAATACCGGCAAAGAACGTCCACTTTCATCAGTAATATTGCAGTAGGGATCAAGTCCATAACCGTAATGAACCACCGCCTCACGGGACAGGACATCCGCTGACAGCATGCTACGGATCCGCGCACGCGAACCGTCCAACTGGATATCGAAATGCACGGAACTTCCAGACTGGGTCAGAATGGAAAACCCGCACGGCCTGGCCCCTGATCTCAACCTTCCCGCTACATTCGAGAACTCCACTACTACCATACCCCCGCCGCGCTCGCTCTCACAAATAACCTGCGTGACCTCGATCGGAGGCAACCCGGCCTTGCGCCCCTCACGCAAGACCTGCATTGCCCTCGCCAGACGCACCCCCAGGACATAATGACCGGCACCACCGATATGAATCATGTCGTCCAACGGCAAATCGACGGAGGGCACCGTTGCCAAATGACCGATCAAACGCGGCAACAATCGTTGCTGCTCCTGAATCGAATTCCAGTTTACGGCTTCATCGGCATGCCAACCGACAACGCGGGCAATCTGAACCATGACCACCGGCAACGTTTTATTCTGGCTATCACGCCTTAAGCAATGCACCCACTCCTTCATCCTGGCTGTATAGAATTTAGCGTCACCAGCATTTGCATCGCTGCAGCCCTGATACCAAACAAGCCCGGCCACACGCCCGCCATTCTTCACAAGTCGGCGAACCATCGCACCATACAAACTCTTCCCGCCCTCGCTCTTGCGATTGGGATCCCATTGAGTCATCGACGTCCCCCCGTGGGCGCAGGCAATCAGCCCCTGCGGGACGCCGGTCAGACGTCGCATTTCATTCCCGAACGCCGGCCCAGGGCAAACGCCCCACTCCTTCGCAGGCGTGGGGGGATGCTTCCCCCCACAGAGATCCACATGCACCGGATCGACGCAGTCCCACATGTTATGCACCGGATCCTTTGCCGTCGCCCATCGGTCATCCATGTAGAAGGCTCGCACCAACGGGTCTGTCTTTAGCCGCACCCGGGGAAATAGTCCGCACCCTTGCATATTGGATTGTCCGCCCAGCAGCCATACATCGCCCACCATCACATCCTTGACCACCAACGTTTCGTCGCCCACGTTGAAGGTTAAATCATAGGGACCCCCAACCGGCACCCCCTTGAGACAGCCTTTCACTTTTCCACGTGCGGCCATGCCGACCTTAACGCTTGCGAAACCTTTTAAGGGTTTCCCACCCTGCCGCACGGATATCGTTACGATCCCGCTCGCTTTACACATACCGGAAAAAGCCGCCTCGCTCACATTCGTCTTGTTCCGCTGCAGGACTGATTGATCAAATATGCCTTCTGAGATTTTCATATCTATTTGCCGGAAGATTATTTCTGAGGGTTATCGCCTGAGGGAGTGGATGGGGCCGACGAAAGAGCGTTAACAGCAGCCTCAAACTGAGTGCGCCACTCAGGTTGCAAGCTGGGAAGGTCATATTTCCGCAATAGTGCCAGGGCCTCATCCTTCCGGCCTTCCTCACCCAGGAGGGCTGCCGTTTTCAAGGCTACCTGTAACGAAAGCCAGAATCGGGTATTTACCCCCGTCACCTGGTGAAGTTGTTGATAGGCTTCCAGGGCCTTCTTGTTATCTTTCAAATTCGCCGCATAATTTCCGGCCAAACTGTTCAACGCCGTCTGATTTCCAGGCATGAACTCCAAGGCCTGCGTTAAATCACCTTTAGCTTTTAAGCCATCCTTCAAGGCGGCATAGGCCTGCCCTCGTAGCAGGCACGCTTCACCGGCCAGTTCGTGATCCTCCCACTTGGTGAAGTCCGCCGCCTGGAATTCATCCACCAGAGCCTGCCACTGGCGGCCCTGCGATAACTTCCTCAGACGCACGAGCGCCGGCGCAAGACTCGCCCGGACGGCCGTTTGCTTCACCTCCCGATCCACCTTGCCAATCAGTTCGTTGACCTTGTCAGGGGCCGCCCCGATCAGCAGCACACGTAACGCAGGTTTTCGGATTTCCGCATGCGGATCATTGGCGGCTTCCACCAGACTCCGCCACTCCTCACCGGGCACAGCACTCATCATGTCCGCTAAACCCTCAACAACCTTTTGCCGGACCGTCGGCACGGAGGCATTGATACGCTTTTCACAGGTCTCCATCTCCGGGGTAAACCGGCCCGGCTCGGCGAGAGCGTCCTTATATTTGGCCAGGATGGCGGACGGATTAGATTGACTAATAAACACCCCCGGACGACAGGAGCGCATTTCATCCTCAAGGTACTGCGCCCAAGCGGCCTGCTGCATCCGGCCAGCCTCTTCAGCCGGTATGCCAATCCCGCCTGGTGACGCCCGCGTCCGGATCAATTTTACCCAATCATTCGACACTCCCACAGGAGTCTCTCCCGTGATAAATGCATATAGCAAACAGGCATAAAGGTAGGTCCCCTTGAGCCCCGGATGCCCTTTATCCTGGTCGTAAAGGTCCAGTCGTTGGGCCTCCGTCGGCTCTTTTCCCAGATATTTCATCCACGCATATCCCCCTGCCGCCACAGGGGTGCCCCATTTTTTTCCGAATTCAATTTGCATCTCGTTCAACTCCCGGAAGGAATCGGGATACCGATAGTCCTTGAGCGTGTATTCCGTGACGCTGGCGGTCGCGAAAATAAGGGGCTTCAGGCCAGCCTGCTTGATGGCATAGTCAAACCGGTTGGCATAGTCGGAAAACACTTGTGGGCTGACCTTGTTCGCGACATGCGCATAAATATCCTGAAAAACTACATAATCCCATTTTGCCGAATCAATCAAACCACGTGCCGTTCCGTCACCCGTCCCCGCCTGCCAGTGCCCTTTTAAATCCTTGCCGCCTATAATCGCGCGCCCTATTTCAATCCTTGGCCGGTCTGAAGGTGCGGCTTCCGCCATGAATTTGATCATCGAAGGCAAATCATACTGCGCCATCTGGCTGTTGCCGATAAACAGAACCTTTTTTACCGGCGGCTGCGCCTTCGCTCCATTACCACCAGAAACCCCTGCGGCTAAGTTGGTGCCCCCCCCCTCCGCACCGTTACTCCCATGACTCCCCAGCGAAATGCCGATAAAAACGCCCATCCCGACTATTACCTGATTAAATGATGTCATCTATACCCTCCCGCGGATTCAACCCGCAAGCGTCATTTGGCGATCAACTCTGCAAATTTCAAAGGGACCCCATAAAGTTTTTGGCCTGTTGGCGAAAACGCATCCGTCTCACCAGTCATCCCGGCCCGTATCCGTTGACGACAGACATTAAAATACCAGGGAGCGAGCGCGGACGGCTTTTTACCTTCCACCTTCTTGAGGGGATCCGCGCCGCCCATATCAAAATCATTAACAGGAATGCGGACCTCAAGGCTCCAGAACGTATCACCCACAAAGGCGGCCACCTCAGCCTCCGAGTTCCAGAGCGTATTGAGCGCCCCGCCCTTCCGATCCAGATCGATCATGGCGCCGGCAGGATTGATTGCGAGTTGGTAGTAGGAGTGGGTGGGGGTCTCCAGCAAAAGCTCCACGGCATCCCCGTTCCATAAATTAAACTCCTCGTTGACGCGCGTCGCAATATTCAAGCCTCTCATATCCGCCTCATCACAGCGGATCCCCATAATCAGGCTCATATCGCTCCAAACCATCTTGAAAGTCGTTTTTGAAGGAGCCGGCGCACCCGTCACCACATCCTTCAACTCGTATTCCGGCACCCCATTCCAGAAGGGCTTATCCAGCTTGCCGTCCAACGTGATATCCCCACGCTTCCGCTCCATGGCCTCCGCACGCGGAACTCCCTTCCGACCCACCGCCAACACTTCGCGGTTCTTCTTCATCGGTTCGACAAAGGCAAGAAGCAGGTCGATCCGTTTCCCATAAACCGTATCGCCGGCCACTTTGCGGGCAGCATTGAGGCGATCAAGTGCCTGGTCAATAACGGGCACTTGTGACTGCATCTTCACCCAGTTTTTCTCGGAGTACTCGACAAAGGTTTTCATCTCCGTGGCCGCCGGCCCATAAAAATCCCGGTAATAGTCATTCAGGAGCACATTCACGTCCAACCCCGCATCCCAGTAACACCGCGCCGTAACATAGACGTTCAGATGATTAAACCCGGGAGCGAACATGTCCTTTCCTGTGGAATCATATCCATAGGTGACTTCAATGAACTCCCCAGCCGACTTCCCCTTCAAGGAACACAGGTCTTCGGCTATAATGTGAGGAAAATATACGGGCACGCCATCCGTAGCAATCCCGGGCCGACTCGAAAGATAATGCTCGACCATGAAGAAGTAACCCGGTGACACCATGGCCAGGTAGGCGTTGCGGGTTTGAACGGTTTCCTCCCGCCGCTTCTCATCCCCGAATCCCATCCGCCAATTGAAGAATCCGACCATCACATTGGGACTGAATCTGGCGATATGCTTCGGGGGAAGCCAGTAAGGGCCATAGGCCATATTGATGATTTTCTTATCCGGATACGTCTTATACAACTCTATCGCCACCCGGTTGATAAACCCCCACACATAGTCCGACATCATCCCTGGATATCCACGTTCCGGAGTCCCTTTGCTCTTGCATAACGGGCATTGGCAAAGATTACCCAACCCATCGCCCGGCATCAGCGAGATGATCTTTTCATCAGGATACGCCTTGAAATAGGCATTGCAATAGTTGACCGTTGATTCAAAGAGTCCCTCCGAGGAGAAACAGGGAATCCCGTTACCAAAGGCGGCGTCCATTTGCCGGACGCCGTTATACATGGCAAAATATTCAGGCTGAGACTTGTCCCGCGAATGAACATTAGTGAAACCATGTGCCACTTCACCAACCCCCATCAGTTCGGGCGACTTCCCCAATCCAATGCGCAACCGCCAAAGAACCGCTTCCTTTGAACCCTTGGCAAACGTTGGCGAGTATATCCCGCAATTCCGGTAGGCAAAATCCGGATGGACGGTTTTATTGATTTCGGGAAGCGCAATGGTTGTATTGGAGGGAACGATTTCGCCTAAATCGCCCGCCATATACCACCGCACTCCAAGCAACCTCAAAAACTCATAAACGGCATTGAGTGATCCGCGCTCGTCAAAATCGGAAATGCCTACTTCCCGATTAAAACTCCCGCCCGGCCATCCAATGGGATTGTTCCATTTACCGCCCATCAACGCATCCCACTCTTCGAAATTATTCGGCCGGCCATCTTTGTTCAGGATGTGCGTCGACGGCTCGACATAATCCCTGTCCCGCCCGATCAAGGCCAGCCAGCCAGCCCCAGAGACCATCTGGAATGCATCATAGTTGAGTCCGTCACTGCTCAACCTCAACCCATCGGTGTATCGGCTCTTCCCGACGTAGAGTTTCACCGGGACCGTGCTATTTGCCACATTGGTGATGGGCACATGTGCTCCGCTGATTTTTCGCAAGTAGGCCTGCAATTCCGATGCGGCCAACTTGACCGCACGCGGAGGGTGATCTGCCGTAATGATTTCGGCCTGCGAATTCCCGTCCTTAACAATATAGGTTTCCGCGACAACCGTGGCGGCGCTCAGGCACCACATCACGCCGACAGCAAAGAACAACCACATCCAACGATCCACGATTAACTTTCCGAACATATAATCATCCTTTCGTTTCCCCTACCTGGCCCACAAATTCCCGAGTTTCGACATATCCGGGCTTTGCGTAGCTCCCATCGGGCAAAGGGAATAGCATTCCGACGATCCCCCCGCCAAACGCGTCCGGCAGACATTGATGCCCCAGGGATAATTCATCGTGGGACCAAGTGACCCGAAATCCTTGGTCGGAATCTTGATTTCAGCCGTCCACCGCGTCTTCTCTTTTTTGACCACAGCCGCTATTCCCGGATTCCAAAGCAATGGCAGCGTATCCCGGCTGACAATGGTGACATCCTGGCTTTCATCCCAGATGGCGCCATTGGGGTTGACGGCAATTTTGAAATAGGAGCGTTCCGGGGTCTCGATGATCAGCTCCACCACATCATCCTTGAAAATAGCAGCATCATCGTTTTTCCGGGTATTGGCAAATATTCCCGCCATGTTAGCCTCCTCACAAACCACCGCAACGACCAAGGCAGATTTATCAGGGGTCAGCCGGAAGGCGACCTTGCTCTTGTTTTCACGGGGCATTTTCCCCGTCGGCGACTCACTCATCCCGTACCAGAGAATATTGGCTGGCTGCCACAAGGCTTTGTTCATATCCCCGTCAAGCGTGATTAACTCGGAGGCGGGATAGGCCCTGAAGCCAGGCCCGGTCCGCTTCATGTTGGCAAAAAGTATTTTCAGCGATGTCATTTCAGTCTCAATCAGGGAAATTCGCTGACCGTAGACGGTCCCCTGCCCGGCTTTTCCATGGGCTCGCTTCAGGATGTCGAAATAGCGATCGACATCCTTTTCCTTCAGAAATCCGAGATTGCCTGCGGAAATGCTGCGCGACTCCTGCCGGGACCAAACCTCCTCGGCAAACTCATAGAACTCGCGCATTTCCCCCTCGGCCGGACCAAAAAACAGCCGGTAGTACTCATCCAGCATTTTTTTCCGATCCAGGTCCGGATCCCAGAATAGTTTGCTTTGCCAATAGACCATCAGATGCATCAGTCCCGGCACCCCTATACGGGGTTGTTTTTTTCCGTCCTTGGGCGGCATCACCCCGTCATTGTCATTATTCTGCAGCTCGATGAATTTCCCTTCGGCATACGGCAACATCTCCTTCATCTGCGCCTGTAGTGATGCTGTAAACACTACCGGATAGCGCGGCCAGGCCAAATCACGGTAATAAAGGAAATAATCCCAGATGGGTGACTTGAATGGCGGGGTTACGCCGGACTCCCTGCTCTTGTTCAGCCATTTATGTTGAGATGCCAGAACGGCACGGTCGACGTCGAGCAGCACCCGGATGTAACTGGAATGAACAAACGGAATGACGATGTTGTCGGGAAATTCACCGATGTTGGTCGGGATTTCCGTGGCTCCATAGCCGGTCATGTAAAGGAGCCCCTTGCCGGGATGCGACTTTTTCAATTCCCTGGCGAGATGGACATTGAAATCCCACAAGTAGTTTGAGGTCTTCTGGTCCAGCGTATCGGTCGGCTTGCCGTAGAGGTCCACATCACGGGCATCCATCTTCACCCCGCCATCGGGCGGCCCGATCGCCACGGCCGTCAACTCCGGACAGGCATCGAACATCCGGTTCATATACATTACGGCGGCCTTCCGGAATCCCGGATCGCTATAACGGGGCATGCCCCGCCCAGTCGGATATCCCGCATACGGCTTGCCGGTTGCATCACACGCCAGATATTCAGGATGCTCCACCTGCTGCTCATAGGAACTGTAAATGCCATAGGTATTATGCTGATAGCTGATGGGATTGAAATTTCCGCTCTTCAACCGCTTGAGCCAGGTCACGCCGGCGGGATCCAAGCGCATTGCATTATAAAAACACCACTCCCGCATACCAAACTTCGCCTCTTTCCTGGTATATTGCCGAGCCACGGCGATGGTTTTCGCCTCCGGAACAACGGTCCCGTTGTCATACGGCATATACCAGCGGACTCCGAGTTGCTCGAGCAACTCGGATACGGCATACCAGGTACACACGTCATCGTTAATACGGATCTTCAGCGCCTGACAGGGTTCCCCAAGCCCGCAGGTCAGTCCGTAAGGGCGGAATTTTTCACCGCATAAATCCTGCCACGCCTTAAGCCCAGGGGAGGGGAATTTTTCGGGCTTGGGGTTTGCCAAACCAAGGATGGCGCTTCCATTCAGGTAGCGGGTTTCCTCCCCGGCCTCGCTATAGGGCGGCGCGTTACGTTGCCTGTCAGGGCCGGCCAGAATGACGTAGTTGTCCTTTGCTACAATTTCAAAGCCGCTGTTATTGAACGTTGCCGGCGTGAACCCGAGTTTCACTGTGAGCTCACTGGTGCCGACATAGACCTGGGTTTTCACACCCGGCGTCAGCTTGCTGACGATGGGCAACTTCGCCCCGGACATCAACTCCAGGTGTTTTTGTAAATCCTCGGCCGCCAGCATGATGCCCGACAACGGCTGCTCAGGCACAACAATCTCGGCGATCGCCTGGCCATTCTCAACCAGGCTGACCGCCCTCTTATCATTCAGCCGGAAGCCCCGACAGGCGACCAGACCCAACGCAAAGGCAAAGGCCAATACAACCGAAGTTATCCGGGCATACATTTGCATATTTTAGTCACTTCCGATCTTATCAACCAGCCGGTTTCTACATGTCCGCCAAGTTCTTGAGATAGCTGAAACTCATCTCCAGGGCTGCGAAGGGATCGTTAGCTTATCAGACCTACTCCTTGCCTGAGGATTACTTAACGGATTGGCTCATATCCTGATGCGCGACGTTACGGGTCTTTTTAACAAATCGTGACCCCGTGATTTTTTTCTTCAACATCCGCTCATACGCCCGGGCATCCAGCGGCATCTCCACGGTCTTTCCGGTCTCAGAAGAATACAACATGGCGTTACCCAGCTCAACCGATCGGATGCCCTCTGCCGCCGGCGCAATCAAGGGGACCCCGGATACGATGGCATCAATGAAATTCTGAAGCACTTCGGGATGCTGACCGCCATTTCCAGAGATGGGGATCTGGATATCCCAGACCGGCGGGATACCGAATTTTTCAGGAGAGTTCCGCAAAAAGTCGCTGACCGAGACCTCATTTCGAATGAAGCGCAGATCGCCGTTTTCAAGGGTGAGCCGCCCGTGTTCGCCCGCAATTTCCAGCCGGTTCACCCCCGGCGCTTCCCCCGTGGACGTGATAAATACCCCGGTACACCCATTATTATATCCCAGATGCGCCGTAACCTCGTCTTCGACCTCAATGTTATGCTTGCGGCCGAGACTGCAAAAGCCACGCACCCGGTCTGGCATGCCAAACAACCATTGCCAGAGATCCAGATTATGAGGGCACTGATTGAGCAGTACGCCGCCCCCTTCACCCGCCCATGTGGCACGCCAGCCTCCGGAAGCATAATAACTTTCCGTCCGGAACCAGTTCGTGATGACCCACGTAATACGATCCAATTTCCCCAGGTCTCCACGCTTCAGCATCTCCTTGATCTTGCGGTAATGGGGATCCGTACGCTGGTTGAACATGGCGGCAAAGACCTGCCCCTTCTTCTGATGAGCGGCGATTAATCGTTCACAATCGGCCTTATGAACCGAAATCGGCTTTTCTACCAGCACATGCAGCCCGGCCTTCAGGGCATCAATCCCTATGGTTGTATGGGCATAGTGGGGCGTTGCAATCAGAACCGCATCACAGACCCCCGCCTTGAGCAAGGCCCTGTGATCGCTGAATGAGGCGCACTTATAGATGTTGACCGCATAATCAACCCGCTCAGGGTTCACATCACACACAGCGGTCAACTCAACATGACTGGCTTTGGATATATAATCCAAGTGCCCTATCCCCATGGACCCAACGCCCACCACACCCATTCTTACTTTTTTCACAAACGCTTCCTTTCTGTAAATAGTGGTAATATCGCCAATCTGCAACCTCTTCGGAATTCGGTTACCATTCGTTTATTTCGGAAAATAGGCTATATATTTCCAATAAAATATTAGATATATTGCCTTATGACAACAGTGTAACTATTTGCTAACTGGCCAAAGATATGTCAAATATAGACATAACCGCATGAATAAACGTGTTCAGAAATATTCAGAGCGAACTTACGTCAATACCGCGACGACAGGCGCATTCGAGCCGCCGGTCAGGATCTCGGCGGCGGTGGTTTCCCGCTGGGGGCCCGGCGATAACTTTGACAGGCAGCATCGCCCCAATGTTTCGCTGAGCCTCATAACTTTCGGAAACGCGACCTTTGAACAGGATGGCCGCCGGGGAACGGTGGAACGCGGCACCATTTTCATTGCCCATAAAGGGAGTCATCAGGTGCTGAAGACGGGATCCGAAGGAGTCATGCACAAACGGTCTCTTATTCTGGAAGGAGCCGCATTGGAGTCTGTCATGATTGCCTTCCACCTCACGGGGGTTGACCGCATCACACCACACAACCTGCCATTGACCATGAACCTCTTCCGGCGAGTCCGGCGGGCTCTGGCGCTGAAACATAATGGGTTTGCCCGCGAAGTTTCCCTGATTGTTTGGGAAATCCTGATGACCTGCGCGGAAGGGTTGTCGGTTGATTTTCCTGACAACCTGCGTCAGGCCATGGAATTTGTGCAAGCCTCCCTGCACCGGCCCGTATGCCTGAAGGAGATCGCGAAGGTGTCTGGCTTATCAGCGCGTCACTGTACCCGGCTATTCCAGAAACATACAGGCTTGTCCCCGATACAGTACTGCATCCATCAACGCATGACGGTGGCTGAAAATCTAGTCAGCAACACCCGCGAACCGTTTAAGCAGATTGCAACGTCTCTCGGCTATGAGAACGCCCTGCAATTTTCCGTGCGGTTCAAGCAATATTTCAAAGTGAGTCCTCGCCACTACCGGAATGGCACGCATTGACAATAGACAGAAATTGCTTTTACTGAACATTCGTTGCCATTCCGGCTTTGCGGCCACCTCATGCTTGCGTTACCGGCACGATTCTGGAAAGTTGCCTCAATGCAGTCACGAAACGCCATGATATTCATCATAGGGGAGGCCTTCTGGGGTTTAAACGCCGCCCTGGTCGCCTCCTCCACCGTCCTTGCGGTTTTATTGACTGAATTTGGCGCCGGCGTGAGGATGATCGGATCCATCGGCGCGCTCGAGGCCGGTCTGACCGTGTTTCCCCAGCTCCTCGGCATGGTTTTGTTCCATTCGGTCAAACATCGGAAACGGAACCTGATCGTTTGGCACCTGGTCGCCATTATTCCGTTCCTGTTCATCAGCGGACTCCTGATCTGCTTTGAAAATCATTATTCGCCTGCCGTGGCCCGCTGGGGCCTGCTCCTCTCCTTCGCGGGTTTCATGTGTACCTGGGGCATGATTTTGGGAGTCTGGACGGACTGGTTGGGGCACATTTTCGCGACTCGAACCCGGGGCACCCTGATGGGGATGGTCTTCTTTGCTTCCGCCCTGACGGGGTCATTGGGCGGCCTCATGGCCGGCACCATCATCAATAAAGTTGAGGGCCACCTCGCCTACGCCATCCTGTATTTTCTCGCCGGTATTTTTGCAACAAGTTCCCTCCTGTTATTCATCTGGGTAAAGGATCCGGCGGAATCCATGGATGCAAACATCCAGAAACAGGTGCCCATAAGGGGTATTCTGTTAAATTTCAAAAAAAGCCTGTGCGACGACAATTTCAGGTCTTTTCTGGTGTGCAGACTATTTGCTTCCCTCGGATTCTGCATGATTCCCTTTGTCGCGATCTATTTTAAATCGACGGACGGCGGCGCACTTAGCAACTCGGCCATTGTTTCCTGCGGGGCAGCCGCCACCCTGGGCTCCGCTCTTGCGAATCTTGTTTTCGGAAAAATCGGAGACCTGCATGGGCATCGCATTGGGATACTTTTCGGAACCTTGATGCAGGGGGTCACGCTGTTTGTCATTCTCGTCACCTCTGGCCTGACCGCCTGCATCATCACCTATTTCTGTATCGGGATCTGCAGCGGAAGCATCTGCATGTCCCACACCAATATGCTGCTGGAAACATGCCCGCACGATCACCGGCTTTCCCACATCACTGTGGGCAATCTCGTGCTGTCCATTCCCCTTGTATTATCCCCTCTGATGGCGGGCATCGCATCCGAACATTTCGGGATACGCCCGGTGTTCATGACCTGTCTGATCTTAAGTCTTTTCGCATTCATCTGGAGCCTGCTCAAACTCAAAGAGCCGCGATTAGAGTCATGTGAAACTAGGGAAGGGGCCTATGATTAAGACTGACGGAAGCTGGTTCAAGGACGAATACGGACGCACGCTGATTCTGCGCGGCGTGAATCTTGCCGGCAGTTCCAAGCTCCCCTTCACCCCCGATGGGGCAACTTATAACCCTGCCGGTTTTTTCAACCACCGCGTGGTCTCTTTCGTTGGCCGGCCCTTCCCCCTGTGTCAAGCCGATGAACATTTCTCCCGCTTGAAACGGTGGGGCCTCACCTTTCTGCGTTTCCTGGTGACCTGGGAAGCGGTAGAACACGCCGGGCCGGGAATCTATGACGAATCGTACCTGGATTATCTTACGGCGGTCGTAAAGAAGGCCGGCGAGTACGACATCCAGCTTTTCATTGATCCACACCAGGATGTATGGAGCCGTTTGTCCGGCGGTGACGGCGCACCAGGCTGGACGTTTGAGGCGGTCGGCATGGATGTGACTCAATTTTCGCCATCAGGCGCGGCCGTTGTCCATCAGGTGCATGGCGACCCATTTCCGCGCATGATCTGGCCGACCAACAACACGAAACTGGCGGCCGCCTCCCTGTTTACGCTTTTTTTCGGGGGGAACGATTTTGCCCCGAATACCAAGGTGGACGGGGTGCCGGTGCAGGACTACCTGCAACGCCATTACTTCAATGCCATCAAGCAGATTGCCGCACGGTTGAAAGGGCTGCCGCAGGTGGTGGGCTATGATGCCCTGAACGAACCTTATCCTGGCTATATCGGGTGGGCTAACCTGATGGAGGCCGACGCCGAGGTGCGGATGGGCGCCATCCCAAGCCCGTTCCAATCCATGTTGCTGGGCGCCGGGATCCCGCAATATGTGGACGTGTGGGACGGCTGCCTGGCCAAGCCCGTGAAAGGCCACCCCTGCCTGATCAATCCCGGTGGCGTATCCGTCTGGCGAAAGGGCTACGAGCCCATCTGGAAGGCCAATGGCGTCTGGGATATCATTGACGGGGAACCCCGGTTGCTGAGACCTGACCATTTCGCGAAGGTGAATGGCCGGCCCATCACCTTCAACCAGGACTACCTGCGGCCCTTCGTCAACCGGTTCGCGCAGGAAATCCGCTCCATCGATCCGCAGGCGATCATCTTCGTCGAGACCGTGCCGGGGCGGGAATTACCGCACTGGGGGCCGGAGGACGCACAGAATGTGGTCTCCGCTCCACATTGGTACGACGAACAGGTGCTGTTCATGAAGACCTTCGACCCTGCCGTGGGGTTCAACATGCGCACTCGCCAGGCGGTTCATGGGGAAGCCCATATCCGCAAATCGTTCGCCGAACAACTGGGACTGTACAAAAGGGAAGCCCAGGACTATCTGGGCGGCGTACCGACCTTGATCGGCGAGATTGGCATCCCCTTCGACCTGGAGAATAAACAGGCCTTCCGGACAGGTGATTTCAGTGCCCAGGTGAAGGCCTATAACCGCACCATGATCGCCTTGGAAGATTCACTGGCCAGTGCCACCCTGTGGAACTATACCCCCAACAATAACAACGCGCATGGTGACAATTGGAATGACGAAGACTTGTCGTTGTTCAGCCCCGATCAGCAAAAGGACCCGGGAAATCCCGATTCGGGTGGACGGGCCTTGGAGTCCGTGGTACGGGCTTATGCCCGGAAGACTGCCGGAATTCCGCTGGCAATGACCTTTGACCTGCACACCAAACGGTTCGAGTACTCTTTCCAGCACGACCCCGCCGTCCATCAGCCCACCGAGATTTTCGTCCCCGCCTACCAGTATCCTGAGGGCTATGTGGTGCAGGTTTCAGATGGCACCTACGAGATCCACACCACAAAGCAAAAGTTGATTTATCACCACTCAATTGATAGAGAATGGCATATGGTTAGCATTACGCCTCAAGGAGCTATATGACCACTTCTGCCCAAAACAAATTTAAACTCGATACCCCTTGTTTGGTACTGGATCTGGATATTCTTGGCCAGAATTTACAGAAGATGCAGAGCGTGGCCGACCGCGCCGGCAAGAAACTGCGCCCCCATGCCAAGACCCATAAATGTTCAGCCTTGGCGCACCGGCAGATGGAAGTCGGTGCCATCGGCATCTGTGCCGCCAAGGTTTCCGAAGCCGAGGTGCTCGTAAAGGCCGGCATCACGGGAGTGCTTGTCACCGGACCGGTCGCCACCCCCGGCAAAGTCAAACGGCTGATCGAACTGCTGGCGGCGGATCCGTCCCTAATGACCGTCGTCGACCATTGTGACAGCCTGGACCTCCTTGATGCGGCCTTGCGGGCCAGCGGACGGACCATGAACGTGCTCCTGGATGTGGACATCGGCCTGCACCGGACGGGCGTCAGGCCGGCGGCGGCGCGGGAACTGGCGGCCGCTATCCTGTCCCGCCCCACCCTGCGACTCTGCGGGATACAGGCCTACGCGGGACACGTTCAGCACATCCGGTCTTATGAGGAACGGAAAACCACTTCCCTCCACTGCCTGAAGGAAGCCGTCGGGGTGTTTCGTGAATTGCAAACCATGACGGACACCTGCACCCTCTTCAGCTCCACCGGCACGGGAACGTTTGATGTGGATCTCACCGTCCCTGAGGTGACCGAACTTCAGGTTGGTTCATATGCCTGCATGGATGCGGAGTATCTCGCCATTGGGTCGGCCGAAGACCCGGCCCGATTCGCGTCGTTTGGACCGGCGTTGCGCCTGCTCACCACGGTCGTCAGTAGAAATCAGGCGGGATTTGTCACGGTGGATGCCGGCTTGAAATCGCTTTACCGCGATGGGGCCGTCCCCGTGATCCTCGGTTCAGAACAGGCGAGGATGGTGTATGACTGGTTCGGTGACGAGTACGGCAAGATTACCTGCCCCGATACCATGGCACTCCCACCCATCGGAAGCGTTCTGGAACTGGTGACATCGCATTGCGATCCAACCATCAACCTGTTTGACCGCTATTACCTGACTCGGGGGTCTGACGTCGTCGGGGTCTGGCCGATCGACCTCAGGGGGTGTAATCAATAACAAAGAGTGATAGCCACTGACAGATACCCTTGCGCGATTCTCAGGAACAGCTGATCCCTCACCGTTTCACTGGCTTTGTTTTCAAATACCATTTCGCCATCACCTGCAAGGACCGCTTCGGCTTCCGGTCCAGCGTCACCACGCCATAAGGGCCGTAGGGTGCATACTGGATCATGTCTCGCCGATGACGGTAATCGGCCCAGGACCACAACATCCCGCCTGCCACCTCTTTTACTTCCGACATGGCGCGAAATACCGCTTCCAGATATGCGGCATGAAAATCCTCTGTGTAGTCCGTTGTTCCGGACAAGCCACAGATACTGCGCATGCCGAACTCAGCCACCACAATCGGTTTACCCGGGAAGGCCGCCGCGTGTTCCTGGAGATGGCGCTTCGTTGGCTCATAGACCAACGTCCTGATCTGGCTGATCCGCCGGGCCACCTCGCCATTGTGGAGACCATAATAAACATTGGTGCAGATCAGGTCCGCTTGCGCGGCGGCCTTGTGCGGACGCACATCATTTGCCACCACAAAAGTGACCAGACGGGAAGGGTCCAACTCCCGTGCCCTCCGCATCAGGCGGCGCATCACCGTGGTCCCGATGCGCGTATAGGTGGCACACTCATTCGCCATACTCCAGGCAATCACACAGGGGTGATTCCGGTCACGACGAATCATGCCTTCAAGGGCCGCCATGGCCGGGGCCAGAATAGTCATGCGCTGGGGAACCTTCTTCCTATCCGGCCACCAGTTGTTCCCCCACCAATTCAGTGGTACCTCTTCCATCATCATGAAGCCATGCTCATCATAAAGGCGAAGCAACTCGGGACTTTGCGGATAATGCACACGGATGCAATTGACCCCGCTGGCCTTCAATAAGCGAAGCTCCTTGTCCAGAATATCAGCGGGGGGATTGGGGCCATAGTCGCCATATTCATCGTACCGATTGACCCCCTTGATGGCTATCGGCTTTCCGTTGAGCAGGATCTGTGAACCTTGCGTGGCAATCGACCGGACGCCAAAACGGTCCTTGATGGTGTCGATCACCTGATTTCCAGCAGTCACCAGGCTTGCTTCACACCCGTGTAATACCGGCGTGTCAGGAGACCAGTGGGCCGCCGTCGCCAAATGCATCCCGATAGGCAGGGATACACTACTTCGGGCCGGACAGGTCACCGGCACGCACTGCGTTGCGGTTTTCCTCCCGGCGACGACCTTCACATGGAGCGTCCCTTGAAAAGACTTCCGGGAATTATTCTTGATCTCGAAACCGGCGTTCAGCAGTCCGCCCTGCCCCTCCGGCACCGCGTTGAAATCATAATTTTGGATAAAAATGGCCGGCCGGACCTCCAGCCTCACGGGCTCCAGGATGCCTCCGTATTGCACCCATTCAATGACCGGCGCGCCTGGCAACCACTCTACCCGAGGCCGGTTATCGACTCTGATCACCACCTCGTTATCCTGTCCGACCTTCATCCATGCGGTAACGTCAAACGCGAACGGCAGGTAGCCATTCGCGTTTTCGCCCACCTTCCGGCCATTTACCCACACGGTGGAGTGATACATCACCCGCCCGAATACGAGGCGACACTCGCCAGCCTTATCCAAGCCTGGCGACGTGAACGTGGCGGAATACCAGCCTATCCCTTCATAGTTGCGAAGGGCTTCCTCATAACAATCCCACGCGCCGGGGACCGCCACGGCACTCCATGTTTCACGCTTGTACTTCGGGGCATACCACGTCTCCTTCAGGCCGACATCAGCCACATCCATTTGAAAATGCCACGGGCCATTGACTTGAATGGATTGCCTCATATGCCACCTATTGAGATCATTGATGTTCCTTTTGTTCCGGACTGGAGTTCCCGTGTTATTTCCAGTTGATCTTCTTCCATTGCCGCGTCTTATTGCTCTCAACAAGGGCCGCCAGGATTTTCATCTCGTCATAGCCGGTCCTGAAATCCGGACGGGAGACGGGCGACACCAGCGGCTCACCTTTGACGGCATTGTAAAAGTCCCTGAAGAGATTCAATTCCGCATCGTGGTACCCCAGCGGATGCCCACCCGGCAATGTCGCGTACCGCGCGATGCTCTTGTCCAGCAAGGCGGGTGCCTCTGTAAGGATCTCGTTGGGCCGTTCCCGATGACCAATCCACAGTTCCGTCGAATGCTTGTGGTTCCAGGCCATGGAGCATTCGCTGCCATAAATCTGAAACTCTGTATCCGACTTACGGCCGGCACAGGCCTCACAGGTGGAAAACGAGCCCGGTGCTCCATTGGAAAGCCGGAACAAGGTGGCCGAGTAGTCTTCCAACTGCACATTGACTTCTTCGGTCGCTGAATCAGCCGCCTGGGCAAAGGCCAACACTTGCTTGCGGGGCTTTTGTCGCTTGGGAATAATCGAGGCGAAATCGGCCATCACCTGTTCCACCGAAAGTCCGGTAACGAACTGGACCAGATCAAACCAATGGCTGCCCAGATCGGCCGTGATGTTTGATTCCCCGCTCTCCGACCGTTCCAGACGCCAGGAATAATCCGTCACCCGGGAGAGCCAGTCCTGATAATAGGAGCCGCTGACCATCCGCACTGACCCCAGGTCGCCGCGCCTGACCCTGACCGCCATTTCCTGCACTATCGGATAGTAGCGGTAACAGAAATTGACACCATTCACCAACCCCTTCTTCTCCGCGAGTTCCGCCAATTCCGCCGCCTCGGCCAGATTCATAGCCAGTGGTTTTTCCGACAGCACATGCTTGCCCCGCTCGAGTGCCAGCTTATTGATGGGGTAGTGGAACTTGTTCGGCGTACAATTATGGATGACGTCGATTCCCGTGTCGTTCAAGATGCTTTCGGGGTTATCGACGGCATTGGGAATATCATATTTCCGGGCCGCCTGCCGGGCCAACTCGAGATTGATATCGCAGACCGACTTGATCCGGACCCCTTCCACCCGGCGCAGGGCCTCAAGGTGGATCGGGCCGATATAACCGGTTCCAATCACCCCGACGTTAATCATTTCCGGCCTCTTTTCCCAAGCAGGGCCTGCATAATCAGGAGGTCCAACCCTTCATAATCCCGTTCTGCGATCAGGGCTTCGATCTGCTTCTCGTCCAGCGAGCGGGACACCTCAAGCAGATTCATGAAGATTTCCCGGCTATTGGACAGATGGCTGACGGCCGGAACTTTCTGGGTCCGCATCGCCTTGACATCCAATCCGACCCACTCGCCGTTATTCCCGAACCCATGGCGGTCGAGGATACGAACCTGGTTGAAGGCGCGGCGCAAATCGACCGAACCAAAGGTCTTGTCCTGGTCAAACTTCAAGCCGTTCTGGTCGTTCAGGTGAACGCTCCACAACTTCTTATGTGCCAGCGCATAGCCCATTTCATCGGAAGGATCGAGCCCGGCCAGGATGGCGTGGGCACTCTCAATCAGGCAACCGACCCGGGCGGGATCATTCGTTAGCAACCCAAGTCCGATCGCATGGCCAATGGTCGGGATATAGGTATGATCCATGGGCTCATTGGGCTTCGACTCGATCATCACGCGAATGGTCTTGTCATAGTCGAGCATTTTCTGAACCGCCTCGGCAATACGCAAGGCGGAGGTGACGGAATCCTTGGATTCCCGGATATAGGTTCCTTCACGGGCGAGCCAGAGAACGATGTTCTTCGTGCCAAGGGCCCGGGCGATATCAATCGTGCGCATCGAGCGGTCAAGGGCGAACTGGCGCTCAGCGGCACTGTTGGAGGTGTATCCCCCATCCGTCGTCCGGGCATCCTCCCACAAGCGGGGGGCCACAAACTCGGGCACGAGCCCATGCTGGTCGAGCAACGCCTTAACCTTGCCGGCCTCGGTGATGATGGCCGCAGGCGTCAGCTCGTTCATATTGGGCACCACATCGTCGTCGTGGAATTGAACCCCGTCAAAACCGAGTTTTTTGTAATAGTCCAACTTCTTGGCAAACGTCAAACTGCCCCGAACCTGCGGGCCAAAGGGATCCGCTCCTTCATGAATGTTCCACGGACCGAATGAAAATCTGAATGTTCCTTGCATACTGATGACTCCTTCCGGCGGCCTGTCAAGCCACGCTATTATTGCTGTTAAGACTTCATACTGCCGACTAATTCGCTAATGAACAATAGACGAGAATTGCTATTTCTATACATTTCTTGCTATGGAGGTACTAGAAAGATATGCCTTTGTTTTGACGAGTGTTTCCGGGCAGGCCAGCAGCGGGAAATATTCCAATCCCACATAACCCTGGTAGCCCGCCTTCTCAATCTTATTAAGAATAAACGGGTAATTGGTCTCCCCATCGAACAGCTCGTGACGCCCGGGAATTCCAGCTGAATGGAAATGCCCGATCCACTGGATATTCTGCTCGATGAAGGCCGTCAGGTTGCCGGTCATGATGCCCATGTGATAGATGTCATAAAGCATTCTGACGTTCTCCAACCCCACCTCCTTGACGATGGCCACCCCTTCTTTCGGGCAGTCCAGGAAATAGCCCGGGTGATCCACCTCGGTATTGAGCACTTCCAGGTTCAGGCGGAAGCCTTTGGCCGACGCCATTTTCCCGGCTTCACGCAGGGCATGGACCAAGGCCGAACGCTGCTCCTGATAGTTCCGGCCCCCGACCGACTGACCAGTCGTCACAATGCCCTGTTGACAACCTGCGGCCAGCGCGTTGTCTGAATAGCGATCCATCTGCTCCATGAACCGCGGGAGGTTTTCCTTGAGAATCGGCGCCACATCATCCTGGCTCGCGAAATTCATCACGATGCTGACCAGTTCGACTCCTGAACCTTTTCCCGCATCCGCCATCTCCTTAAGGACGGCGGCATCCCCGCCTCCCCAGGTCTCAATATAGCGGTAACCGCACTCCGCGATCTTCCCCACCCTCTGCCCGAAGGGCAGGTCTTTGAAAAATAAATCAATCAGAACATCAACTTTAGTCATTTCAAACTCCTGAGAGTCTAGAACAGGTTCTTGAGATCAGCGGATAATTTGGCAGCCAATACCGCAGTGGTCTCAGCCGTCATCGTCGGCGCAATCGCCAGTGTCGCCAACCGGCGCATAATGTCACGGGTATTCGGACACATATCTGCCTTATAGGCGGGTAGTTTGCCGACATGAGGGCATTTGAACGGGCATCCTTCCGGGGTGGCGGTCTTCTGCTCCAGGATATGCTCCCAGTTCCAGTAGACATGCCAGTCCCGAACGCCCTTGGTATCGCCCGCCGCCAGCCCACCGAGACCGATTCCCGCCGTAATGGCCTTGGTCGCCTGGTCATTGTTTTCGAACAAGATTCCCAGATTGTAGCCGCATACGCCGTCTTCATCATTGGCTTCAACCCACTTCGCGCAGGAGGGCAGTTTAGCTTCGGCGCGAATTTGCTTCCAGGCGCTACGGGTTTGATTGCAAATCCAGTCCAGCTTCTTCAATTGAGCGATTCCCACCGCAGCGCACATCTCCGGCATCCGGTAATTCTCGCCGCAAAACAGCTCGCCCGGTTTGCGTTCCCGCGCGAAACGGTCAGGACGCCAGCAGGCCGCCGCATCATGATAACTCTGGGCCTTGGTGTACATCCATTCATTATTGGTGAGCACCAACCCGCCTTCGCCAGTCCCAATGACCTTATAGGCGTCCAGGCTGATGCAACCGATATCCCCGATGGTGCCCAGGTACTGTCCCTGATATTTCCCGCCAAACGCCTGGGCAGTGTCCTCAACAATGACCAGTTTGTGCTTTTTGGCAATCGCCTTCAATTCATTCATCTTGGAGGGAAGCCCCAGCATATGAACGGGAAGAATCGCCTTGGTACGGGAAGTAATCGCCTTCTCCACCGCCACGGGATCCAACGTCAGCGTCTCATCAATCTCCACAATCACCGGAATGGCCTTGGCCACCACGACGGCAGAAGCTGACGCAAAGAACGTATAGGCGGGAATGATCACTTCATCACCCGGCCCGACGCCTGCGGCCACCAGCGCCGCCACCAGCGCGCTCGTGCCGGAATTCACAGCCAGCACATGATTCACCCCGACCTTGGCAGCCACCTGTTTTTCGAACAGGTCCACTTTGCTGCGGGGATTGTAATACCGGAAGAAATTGCCGGCGTCCGGCGCCTTCTCCTCACGCTCCAGCACTGCCAGGATATCTGAAAGCCCTTTTGGGCTGACATTGAAAACATCGATCACTTCCATTAATTCATCCGTCGAGTACTTGACATAAGGTTTCACTGTATTTGCCATAAACCGTCTCCTTTAACTGCGGGTTGTCTGCTTCAACTTCAGTCAAGGTACCATGGAGTATATTTATTTATCACCTAGCTTTGCATGTAGAATAGACCTATTCTACATGGATGAAAGTCGGATTATGAATGCTGAAATAGTATTGGCATCCATGGCCAGCTCTTTTTAAAAAAGAAACTCCGGCGACCGTTTCGGGGGGGGGGGGACCTCAATCTGAGATTCCTCCTTTCCTTTGCTTCAGATGGCCGCGAAGGGCCGCGAAGGAGCACCTCCCCTCGCGTGGATAGAAAGGAAAGGCGCCGGTATCGCGCAGGTGCCGGGCATATTTAATGTTCAAGGTCCCTTTGGCCGAAACAAACTGACCCCAGAAGCCGTAATGCCACCCCACACTGGTGTTAATGGGACTCAGACTGGTTTGCCACTCCGCGGGAAAGAGCTCCAACCATTTCGGAAACGAGTTCAGCCAGGTGCCGGTCTTGAGGATGTTGGCACCATACTTCGCCTCAGTCTGGTTCATCAGATCCGACAGGCAGTGAGGCAAATAGCCGGGATCGGCAAAAATACTCACCGGTGCAATCGCGTTGCCGATATGAAAGTTGACGACGCCGGGAGTCACCGCCTCGGGGGTATCATACATGAGACTGCCGCACTGGTACCCGGCTATTTTGACGGTACTGCCAAACGTCTTCCGTGCGAAGGTTTCCAATACCGGGCGAACGCATTCCACCGCCTGTGCTTCAAACTCCGCTGCCGATTTGACATGAGTGTGGATCGCCGCCAACCGGTTCTCCAGTTCGACCCAGGCCGGGCGGGTGAAATCCTGCGTGGCGATGTCATAGTCGGCCGGAACCGGGTCGGTTTTGCGGCACAAATCCACGCGATGGCGCAGCACCTCACGAATCGTCTCCCCGGGATGCTCGTCGGCCCAACGCCAGGCGAAATGGAGTTGCAGGCTCGTCAGGTCGAGCAGGAACTGGAGAAACTCAGGGAAGGGCAGGCTGTTGTTCATAGCCGCAAATTTTACATAATTGCCGGGTCACCGGCAATTTGATTCCATTCTGGCTAACGGCAGAGGCGGGATCACGCATGGCGAAAGCCACGATAATAGGTGGCGTAGTCTTTACATAACAGATGCAGAGGAGCCACATCCTCTTCAATTTCCGGGAATCGGCCTGCAGGGTCGAGGAATCGGTTGTCCACATGGTCATCATTGACGCGACTGACTTCGCCGACAAGGACCATGCCCTTGCCAGGCTGACCCCAAAACCGGTGATAAAGGCGTTGGGGCAGACAAACGGATTCACCCGGTTTCAGTGTGATGGTCTCGCCTGCCTTAACCTTGACCCGGACCCCATCCATGGCCACGGTAACAGGTGATTGGGCCAGTTTCTCGCCGGGCGTGGAATTCCACAGCCGGATGACCAGGTTGCCGCCACCCCGGTTGATGATGTCTTCCATCTTGTGAAAATGAAAATGGGTCGGGGTGAGCTGATTTTCTTTGACGATCATGATTTTCTCGGCGTAGCTCTTGCCGTTTTCCTTTTTGAGATCAGAAAGTTTCCCATTGCGTATCGTAATGAGCAGCAATCCCACTTTCTTGAAATCACCGGATCCAAAATCCGTGATATCCCAGCCGAGTTGCTGATCAATGATATCGCGGCATTCCGGGCCCTTGCGCTTCCAGTCGGATGGAGACCAATGGGCAAACGGCGGCATCAGGAAGTTCATTTTTTTCAAGAACGTCAGTCCTTCGCGCATAATGTCATTGATTTCAGATCTTTTCATTCTTAACGTCCTGTTTGTTTTTAAATCCGGATCACGTGTTCATCGTTCAATTCCAGACTACCCCTGACAATCACCGCTTTTTCCCAGTGAACTGAGCCGCCTGCTTGCGCTGAGCCATGGCCTTATCGGCCGCCCCGGCATTACGACGTGCAGCGGCAGCATTCTGCTTCATTTCTTCCACCGTCTTTGTCTTGAGGCGCGCGGCCCCTTCCGTGCTGTGAAGGCCGAGTTTTGCCTCCGAGGCGAACCGGGCCTTGGCGGCCGGAACCGCCACCTTATACTGCGGCAACCAGCGGGCCTGCGCCACCAGCATCTCATCAACCATCTGGGAGATTTCAGGTGGCGTACACACGGCCGAGGACAGGGGATCCATCAACACGGCCTGCTTAAGCAGATTCACGTCGCCATGCACTGCCGCTTCGACCGCGAGCCGCTGCACGCTGATGGAGGCATTGCATATGGCCGCGCACCCCAGGGGCAGATCACCGACCTTGGGAACACTGATCCCGTTCCGGTCGACATAAGCAGGCACTTCCACAATCGCGTCGTCCGGCAGGTTGGTGATACAACCATTATTGGTGAGGTTGAAGTGCCCCCGGTAGACACGCCCTGTCTTCAGTCCCTCAATGATGTAACTGCAGTGCTCATGACCCCGTTTCTCAGGGGAGAACACCTCCGGCTTACCCTTCATCCAGTTGGGGAAGTCCGTCTCAAACCAGTTCCGGCCCTCGGTGCAGACCCGCAGGTAGCCGCCCGTCTCGCCATCAATCCAAGACCCCATGTCAATCCACTGGTGCAGTTCCGCGGGGCGTTTCCGATACCAGGCGACATATTCCGAAACATGCCCGTTGGATTCGGTGGTGTAGTACCCGAAGCGCTTGAGCATATCGATGCGCACTTTCTCCGACTTACTGAAGGCCGGATGCTTTTCAAACCCCTCCAGCAACCGTCCAGTCCAATCGGCACCCTGATAACGAACCTGGGTATACCACGTCTGATGGTTGATCCCGGCACAGATGATATCCACCTCCTTCGGGGTGATATTGACATAGCCTTTCGAACCGGGCTTCTTATTGCCATTCACCAACAACTTGATCACTTCGGTAATCTGCCAGTGACCACCCTGCACCCCGTGACATAAGCCCAATGTCGGCACGCCGCCATATTTGATCGCCGCCCAGGTGTTCATGGCATTCGGGTTGGCGTAATTCAAGAACAGACAACCGGGGGCGGCTACTTCGCGGATATCTTTGCAGAACGCCAGAATCTGGGGGATATTGCGCTGCCCATACATGATGCCGCCGGCACACAGCGTGTCGCCAACGCACTGATCGACCCCGTATTTGAGAGGAATATCGACATCCAGTTTAAAGGCCTCCAGCCCGCCAATCCGGGTCGTGTTCACCACAAACTCTGCGCCCGCGATGGCCTTACGCCGATCGGTCGTTGTGACGATTTTAGCCGGCAACTTGTTGGCCTTGATATCCCGGCGGGCAAGCTGCGCAATCATATCCAAGTTCAGGGCATTGATATCCATGAACCTGAATTCGGCATCCCGGAATTCCGGAACCGCAAGAATATCCCTCATCAACCCCCGGGTAAACCCGATGCTCCCCGCCCCAATAACCGCAATTTTAACTGGCATTGTCTTTTTATCCTGTGTTTTGTTTGAAGATCAGTTTTTGAATCACTCGTTTCCGGCTACACCCCTTCGAACACGACTAGCAGGTGCGCTTTCACTTCGGGCACTACAAGCCAGCAGTACTCGCCCTCCATGGTAAAGGGCAGGGCCTCACCGGACGGGGCTAGATAGACAGAGGCCGGCCGTTTGCCGACCCGAACGGACAAGGGAATGTCCCGCACCGGGTAAAGCTCCTCGATCCACTCCACCGCGATGTGGCGCCGCTGGGGTTGAAAGTTAACCAGATGTGCCACCAACCGCTTCGGCTTCGCCTGACGATTGACAGAGATTTCCATGGCCGATGGGGCATGCGTCTTCACCAGAGGTTGCGGGAAAACCTGTTCGAGCACACGCGCCACGATGCTCTTGTAGAGCGAGTAAGCATGGCTCCTGTAGGCCTTGAATACCTCCGTTGAAATATACGCCACCCGGCCCTTCACGACGACTACCGGATAATCCGTGGTTTGGTCGTACGGAGTCTGGTTATGGGAGGAAAAATGATCATAGCTCCGGTTGAAGTAAGAGCTGACCAGCCGGCCCAACTCCAACGCCCCTTTTAACGGTTTGACGAACGTGCTTGCCTCGTAAAAGACGAATTTGCTTTGCGGCCAGCCCTGGCCCAGGGTCTTGCCCAAATCCAGATAGCAGGGCGCGCTCGGGTTCCCGCCCTCATATCGGACCGGCAGACCGGGACAGAGGAACTTGCCGTCCTGCAAGGAGGCCTGGTGAGAGGCAATGACCGCGCCGCCCTGATCGATGAAAACTTTCAGAGCTTTCTGCAGGGGGGCTTCGACCATACCGCTGTCCGGTAGGATCACGACCTTGTAATCTTTCAAATCGGTATCAGGATAGATCAGATTGAACTGCTGCTTTAATTCCAGCAGCATCCGCCCGGCACCGTCCACCGCTTCCTGAATGCCCGCCATGTGTCCCGCCCCAACCGCCTTCCCGGCTTCCTCAGGGGCCCCGGGAAGCATCATCACGCCGATCTCCGCCACCGCCTTGGCCCCCACACACCAGGGTTCGCATTTTTCAACATGCTTGAAAGCCGCGCCGATCACCTCGTAGGCACCTTTGTCCAGTTCACCACGCGGGTGGCACTGGTCGCCCACATTCATCACGGCCCCGGCAGACAAGATGGTGCCCGTCTCAAACATCATCTGATCAACCGTTTTTACCCCTCCGAAATCGGCCCAGCTCTTGTGGAAGCGGGCCGTCATTCCCTGAAGCGGACGCGGCAGGACCCGGCCATAGCGGGCATGGATCGGGAAGAAGGCGTAACCCCAGCCACCAGTGGGCAACGCCTCGATCTCGATGTGCGTAAAGACATCGAGTTCCTCGGCAATACCGGGCCGCATGCGGCCATTGAAAAAGATGGTGGCGTTCTTCTTGACCTTCCGGATCGCCTTGGTCAGGCGCTGCGTATACTCGCGGGTTATCAGGAATTCATGCTTCCGGTGATCCTCGTCGCTGGTGAAGTCCAGTCCGCGCCGCTTCATGCTGTCGTAACACCGGGGACAATAACAGCCGGGATCCGGATTGTAGCACATGTCGAAGAACAGCCCTTCCACGTCGTACCACTTCAGCACCTCAACGGCCTGGGCCTCCAGTTCATCCACGTAGGCCGGATTGTTCATACAGTGGTTGTACCAGCCGGGCGCCAGGGTCTCGCCCCATTTCCAGTACTTGCCATCCTTGAGATGACCAATCCAGTCGTGGTTCACCTTCGCATGATGTTCATCGACCCGCACACTGAGGTAAGCCGGGGTCACGATGCCACGCTGGCGACACGTCTCAATCTGCTCACCCAATAGATCAAATTTCAGACTCGGGTGAATCGTCCCGGCCTGGGTCGGGTAATAGCTCATCCCATGGTGGCACTTGGCGAACAGGGTAATCCAGTTTACCCGTGCCTCGTCCAGTATGTTTCCGAAGGTATCTGCGTCAAATTTAGCCCCTACATCCGGGATCAGTTCAGAAGTATGGAAATCCAAATGGATCTGGCGGAATCGCGAGGCCACCAATTCCGGCCCCGAACAGGTGATCGGACTCTTTGATACTTTTTTTATCTTCATGAAAATCTCTACATTTCTGTGTTAATCGTTACTTCATCCAAAGGATATTTGTGACAATTCGCGGATAGTACTTGCTTCCCACCGCCTTGCCCGACTTGAACTGATCCGAGCAGGCCTCAAACTCGGATCCATTACGCTCCCATTCCGCATGAGCATGATCGGCGACGGCTCCAGCCTTCCCTTGTTTCACCCCGAGAATCGTGCCGGCGATATGCTGGCAGAGGTTGATTTTGCTCATCCAGGAATTATCCGCCGTTGCGGACAACTTCCATCCGCCATCCGGATACAGACAGACCCCCTCCACCAGGACATTCTCCAGGTGCCGCTTCAGGGTTTTCATGAGGCTCCCGTATGGCCCCTTGAAGGACAACGCCTCCTTCAATCCCATTTCATGCGGGAAAATCAGCCCCTCGATGACAGGAATGATGGCGCTTTGGTTATCCCCCTCCAACACCGCAGGGATAAACCCTAACTTCTTACTGAAGCCTTTTACCAGCGATTTGGCGCACAATTTGGCCGCTTTCACGCATTCGTCCGCCTTGTCGCCAGCCCCAAGCGTCTGAAACATATACTCCAACGCCAGATAGGAGGCCCAGCATTTGGAGGCGAGATAGATATTGTTGCGCGCCTGCCCGAGCGAATGGTCGAGAGAGTCATAGGTAGTAATCTCTCCCCCGCCCTGAGTGAAAGAGCTTTCGCATTTCATGATGCCGGTTCGCTTCCGGGGATCGGGGTGATCGCGATGCTGCAGACTCCTCAGGCAATCCTCAAGGATCCCGCGATTCCTGACCAGGAAATCGGCATCCCGGGTCTGGGCAAAATAGACACCGGCACAGCAGACCCAGTTGGCCAACTGCTCACAGGTCATGAAGGAAAAACATTCGCGATCCAATCCGGCGACCTCATAGCTGCTGCGCCCCGATGGACTGAACTGGTTCATGACCCCCATGTCATGGGTGAAGGCGATCCCGCCCTCGTAGAGTTTACCCGGTTTCCCAGGCTCAAACACCTGGTCATAATAACGGTACTCACTCACAAACTGATCCAGCACATTACGCACCGTCCAGGGATTGAACCGCATTTCAAAGAACAACATATCCACGGTGAGGTCAAAGGTATTCATCATCAGGTACTCACCTTCGTTGACCACCCAGCGCGGGCGCCCCCCGTCATCCAACCACTCGGTCGAGCCCCAGTAGCTGTGCGTGGCATGGGCGATCAGGAATTTCTGTTCTTCCGTCAGTTTGGCAGACGCCAACTCGGCATCACGTGCTTCGGCTTCAGCCAAATAACAGGGAGCCGTCTCAAGGGAATAGCGCAACACCTCTTCAAGATTGCTGAAATAGCGGGTGTACCAGTACTTCGCATTCTTGCCCGTCGTGGCGTTCCCCTGCTTGAAATACCCTACGCTGATCAGCAGTTCGCGCTTCTCACCCGCCTTGGCTTCGGCAATAAAGCCTGCCGTTCCGCCCAGCAGGAAATGCGGGGTGCGATGACGCCGCCGCATTGCATGGGGCAAATCAAAATTCACAAAGGATTCCACCTCCTCCTCCGTGGCCATTCCCATCCTGTCCCGCTGGGTCAGGCACTTGAACGGCTCATCCTGTCCCGAGGACACCGCCCACCGTCCGTCCATGGCTATGGCAAAGAAAAACCGCCGGGGGATCTTTGATTTACGGTTATCGCAACTCACCTTGATCAAGCTGGCCGGACAGGAGGCATATTTTTGTTCCGTAGCGGAGCTGGCAGCCGGGTCTGGAATCGAGAAGAATGGGGTCACGATCTCAACACTCACCCCTTCCGCACTGAACGAATCGGACGCCCACCGGTAGTCCCGCGTGATCTTGTCTGCAGGAATCACCCGCTCCCGCGGCTGCCCGCCAGCAGGCTGACCTCCCTGGACATAGCGTGCCCGCTCACCCTCATTCATGGCGAACAGGGGCAGGAAATTAAGGCCCCCCGTCTCGTCCTCATACCCCACATATACCCCGCCATCGGCAGGTTGCCCCTTCTCCATGGCCATGCCGCCCCGGGCACCATGCATACCACACGTTAATGAGCTATGAGCCCCCATGGGCGAATGATGTGCGTGAAATGACGATTTCATGTTTGTATAATCCCGTTTCTCCCTAGCAAGTGAGAGCCCATACTACCCAATAATTTTCGATTGTCACAATAGGATTGTTTTTACAGTAGCACAGAATTAACAGCCCCTTCGAAGAATGATCGCGTGGATGACTGGTCAAGGTCTGCGGATGCGACGGAGCGCATCCCTCCATTGGGAAAACACATGATTTTTTCATGTTATCAATCTTTATGGAGGGTTTCGCTCTGTCGAAACCTGTGCCAGAGGGGTCAAAGCAAAAGCCCCTTGGATGACTGGTCAGGCGAATCAGTTGATTGCTGTAATGGGCCCGGCGCGTACGTAGGAGTTATCTCACCACCATTGGTCGTCGGTTCAAGCCTGACCGGGCCTGCTATTCGAGTCTAAGTTCGAACTCCTCGCCATCGCAGTTCAGCATGACGCTGTAGGCCGATATTTTGACGACGTAATAGGCTCCGATCCGTTCGCCTTCTTTCATGACAGTGCCATTGATGATCGCAACGGGATTTTTCTCGGAGTAGAAAATCCCTTTGAGCACCGGAATATCTGGCCGCGCCACCTTGGGGCGGGACGACTGGCTCACTACCACATCCGTAGTGCCCCCCGCTCCCATGGCAACACTTTTCAGGGGGATATCAGCGCCCTCCGGTTCCGGGGAGCTGGCCGCAACCTCCGCATGGGTGGCGGGAATTGATAAAAAGCCATTGCCAAGCCCCCCTTCGTTCGAGCCACACAAGAAGTAGAACAAGGCCAGCGCCACTATCGTGACACCAACCAAAATCATGATAAAACTTGGACGGCCAGAGGCATAGGGTGGTACCGGAACCGGTTTTTGAGGATCAAATGTCGGGGCATGTGGAACAACGTCATCCAATGCCCGATTTCCAAGTCGCTGTTTCTGGGCTTTTTTCAATGCATCGCTGATGGTGCTCATGAGAATGTCCCTCAGGCAAGATGTTCGCCGTCAAGTTCCTTGATGCAATCCTGGACATGAACGTGATCTAACGCAAAACGCTCCATCACAAACCCCCTCAAAAGAGCCTTATCGGCCAGAATATTGATTAGCCGCGGTACTCCGCCGGTATGAGTGTAAATGGCCTTGATCGCCTCAGGGCTGAATACGACTTGACCCGGGGAGCCGGCCACCGCAAGCCGATGTTGGATATAACCGGCAACCTCCGGCTCATTCAACGCCCGGATATGGAACCTGACGGCAATCCGCTGCTTGAGCTGAACCAGCTCCGGTGCGTTTAACTTGTCCTTCAATTGCGGCTGGCCGACCAGGACAATTTGCAGAAGCTTCTCTTTCTCCGTCTCCAGATTGGAGAGCATTCTCACGGTCTCAAGGGCCGAGAAGCGCATATTCTGGGCCTCATCAATAATCAACACCGCATTATTCCCGCAGGAAAGTTGCTCCAGGAGGAATTGATTGATTTTTTTAAGCAAATACCCCTTGGTGCGTTTCTCTGCGGTAATCCCGAATTCCTCGACAATGGCCTCCAGAAGTTGAATTTCGGGCAAAACAGCATTGAGTATAAGCGCGACCTTAACCTTGGGGTCAAGCTGGTTCACCAGAGCACGACAAAGGGTCGTTTTGCCGGCCCCGATCTCCCCGGTGATGGCCAGGAACCCCTTGCGCTGCTCGATCCCGTAACGCAGGTGATCTAAGGCTTCCTGATGAGTCGAACTCAGAAAGAGGAAGCCAGGGTCACTGGTAACATTGAAGGGCCCCTCCCTGAGATTATAGAATTCACGGTACATCGCATACTCCCATCGTCTCGAATTGTGAAATAACGATCATCTGACCAAGCCTGCCACCTCACCACCTTTGGGCGGAGATTCGATAGAATCCCGAGCGCGTATCCCCATTGGCTGTAAAATTCGTAACGCTCCCAACCCCTCTGATCCAGGGTGACGCGTTCGTCCAGCTGCCGCTCATCAGATCGGAACACGTCATCAGGGCATAGAGATGGCCCGTCGAGGTTGAAAACTCAAAATCCTGCTGCCCGTCATGGTGCGCATACTGGCCAAGGCGCAATACCGACATATTATTGGTTGGATCTGTGCCGGCTATAAATTCATCACGGTCAACCGCACCATCATGATCGGAATCCGTTTGAACCGCTAAATTGGTCAAACCACCATAATATCGGACTTCCCACCAGTCAGGGACCCCGTTGGTATTGATATCCGCTTCACTCATCAGCGTCACATCGTCAACCTGCCACCACCAATCATAATTGGCATTGTAGTAATGAAAACGGACCACCACAGTTGACGCCTGACTTAAGAGCGCAGTGAGGTCTATCCGCACCTGCCCCTGATAACTGGCGCCTGTCTGCCGCCACACATTACACCACCCCCCACTCACGCCATTCGTACTGACATCCACATCCGCCACTTCCTCCGGGGGGAATTCATAACGCTTGAAATCAGTTCGGAATACCAGATAAGTAAGCGCCGTATGCACCACGGCGTAAGCAGGACTCCGCAGTTCTGCATTCGCATTATCGCCATATTCCTCCACATAAAAACTATTTATCTCTGCAAATCTTCCTGAACCACCCGTCAAATTCCCATTTACGGCAGGATCATCAAACCGCCAAAACACATTCGTATCTCCATTCACCGCGATGGACCATCCCTCGGGCAGCCCATCGCCAAAGTCATTCGACACCACCGTCTGGACGTCACCGTCCCACAGGATATCCCCTGCCATCCCGTTTTCCGGTTCCATCAAGGTGGAAATGCATAGTGCCACTGCCACACCAACAATCGAAATATCGCATGGGGTCTTCATTATCAGCGTGGGACCACTTAACGCCAATCAGAAGATTGATATAAAATGGTTACCTCAAATTATCTCGATTTCACGCTAGCCACGCCTGTTGCACCTTTTTGATCACTTACGCGTATCACATTGTTTCCAATAAATAAAATATTGCGGCACTGATAAATAGCTGTATGCCCTCCTGATGAAATAATATCACCTAATGAAGAATCTCCCACAGACCACACCAATGGCAAGGAAGGGTCAACTTTCGAGCCAGTAACCACTAAGGTGACTGTATCCAAAAGATTCGTAAGAAGCACATTATCAGGAGTTATAAGCAGAGCATTATTTTCAGCTGGATCAACTGCAGCGGAACCAGGCGTCTCAACTGACCTTTCATGACTCACTGTCGCAACCCCTTCGGAATCCCCCTGATCCCTAACATGGACAGTGTTATTCCCGGTTTTACTAGTTGATTCATAAACAGCAGTTACCCCATCCGAAGCTCGGATATGACCCATTGACGCATCCCCTACCGACCAGATCAGGGGAAGGATCAAGGCCACATTGCTACTCGTTAATGAGGCCGTGAAGGTTACCATTGAGACATCATTTGTCACGATGGCACTATCTGGACTGACCGTCATGGCATTATCGGTCGTTTCCGTTGTTTCGCACCCAGTGATCATGATCCCCGCGACCACCGCCATAACCACTCCGAGCACCGCAACTATTCGCATCGTCTTCATCATCAACCTCCCTTTCTTCATGTTATTTCAACTCTTACAGAAAGACCTCACTCCATGGAAAGTCTGTGATTCTCACTTCAGGCTCAAGCCCCGGAAACATTTCCATTGGCAGCAACGAGGCGTCATAGGTCACGTTATAATCCATTTTCAGCCGGATACTTCCTGCCGCAATAATCGCCCCCATAACCGTCCCGGCTTTATCGGCATCAATGGATCCTCCCGCATAGATCAAACCGGAAAACGTTAAATCCTTTTTGATATTTATATTTCCCGGCGTGACGAGCGCGCAACTTCCTATCGAAATTGAATTATCCTTTGCCAACTCAAAGCCGGAGGCTGCATAAAACAGGTCATTCGATCCGGACGTACAATCTTTGTCGAGGGTCATGGTGCCTCCTGAAATCACTGTCACATTATTTCCGATTACAGCCGATCCACTTGAGATGGAGACATTTCCGTTTACTACCAACACTCCGGGCCCATCAATTCGTCCGCCGACATTAAAGGAGGACATATTTAAATAATTGGTATGTCCTCCTAAATTATAGGGGTAAATCGGACTTGTAACCGCACCTGCGGAGGCGTTTGCAATCACCGCATCATAGGATGAAGTGTCCAGGACAGGCACGTTAGGGAGTGATCCCGGCGGTGGGTAACTCCCTCCGGTGACGTCATCATAGATTCCCCCGGAGACACTCGGCCCGCCGGATACAAACCGATAACCATTGTCCGCAAAAATATCACCTGCGATTGTCGTGTCCTTCCGCAGTTCCATTGTGTTTCCAGAATAAATGGCATAATCAAATGCTAATGGCCAATCCTCCTCCACCTTGATTGACTGTTGCACAATACGCACCGCATTCTGCCATGTACCAGTTGAAACAATTTCGAAATTCACATTGTCCACGCGGATGATCCGTCCCGCATATCCGAGATCAGATCCGACAAACAGGTACGGAAAGCGAAAAGGATCATTCCGAATGGACGAATTCCCCCTCAACATTGCGCGCGCGTGATGAAGCCCCGCATCTGCCGACCAAAAGGCCTGATTCCCATTTACAGCCCTTGATACCTCAACGGCATTCAGGGTGCCCAGTTGCAGCAGACTAACCCCCACGACGCTCATGGCCAACATGATCACCAACACCATTCCCAAAATGGCACCCGCCCGGCTATCTTGATTCCCTCGTCGTAAGAATTCCCATACTGACAGCATGTTCATGATCTAATTCCTCATACGCATCCAGATATTGCTATACCCCATCACCAGCCCGGTATCCTGATTATTCTGATCAATTCCATTAACGGTAAATGAAACACACACCATTTTACCCGTTGTCGCGGATGTAAATGTCCCCAACCGCTTGTCTAACAGCACCATAGTTCCCCCTCCCGGGTCATCAGGGTTATAAAGGAGGCTCCGGCGCCCATTGCTGGTTTGGACTGAAAAAGACCGTATGATCCCACCGGGAGTCCGGACTTTCAGCCGGTCCACCCCTACCTCTCCCGTCACCGTATTGGACGCACTCCGGATCGCCAATTCAAACGTATGAACCGCCACAGCTCCATCACGCTCCATGTCAACGGCGGCAGCCGCCCTAATCCACCCCCGGTAAATGTTCGCTAACAAGATTCCAGACGCGATGGCGAGAATTGCCGCAGCGCTGAGCCCCAAAAGGAACTCAATAAATGAAAAACCGGTTTTCATGGAGATTCTCATTGTGATCCTTGATTCATGGGCCATAAAGCGTCGTTAACGTCACATGGTCAGGTTTTTTATAGGTCGCCTGCACAGTCACCCGAAGCATCTTTGACAACCCTAATGCTGACCAATTCGTGAGGCTTAATCCGGTACGGAGTTCCTCCTGTGACGAATCCAGCATAAAGCTATCGTGATCTGCAGCCGTCGTCACCTGCCAGCCCGATCCATCTCGCTTTATCCAAACCACAGCCGTGCCGCTCACTTTACTGGTGAGCTGATTGAAGGAGGTACCCCTGAGTTCCTCCAAGCGGCTATTCGCAACCGCTAACGCGGCACTGCGATTCCTATGAACGGCCAGCGTATTCTGGGTCTGAGCCACAAAGCTCGCACCTGCAATCGCAATTACGGCCAACACTACACAAGCCATCATCACCTCAATGAATGTCCCACCCTGGCTAAAGCAGCCGAGTCGTCGAATAGATTGCTTATAAATATTCATAATAGAAGGCCCAGATTATGGATTAATACTCCACTGTGTTATCCCCCCGTAAAGTGATCCCACGCCACTTTGCTGGCGGGGGAGCCGAGGCGGTTGAGTGGATTGATTACGAATACGTTCGTCGTATTTGACAGTCATTTGATAATGGCGCAACGTATTCGTTTGTGATGAAGAGAGCATGGTGCCTGTCAAAGAATCAAGCCATCGGTTTGTGCGCGGATCATACCAGGCGGAACGGTCACCGCTACTACCCGTATACCAATCGCGAAACACTAATACCTGATTCATTGCGGCATAATTACCGAACACCTGGAACCCTGTCGTAGGCTCCTCCTGACGGGTTGGGGTGTTTGCCGAAGTGTTATAATAGAAATCGTTGGCGGCAAACATAAAGGCATCTACTGTATACGTTGTCCCGTATTCAGGATCACCAAAATAGACATTTCCGCCGCTTTGCAAATGGCCGGCAGAATCATAGCTGCCTAATGACACTAACCCCAACAAGCTATTGGTTGAGGCATACTTCAAGTTGTCACTGATATGAATATCACGAGTGGACGCAATAGTGGCCGTCCCGTCAATCGCGAATCCATAGACATTAAGGTTATGAAACCATACATTTCCATCGACATAGTACGTTTGATTGGCCCCGAGTGCTAAAGGCGTTTTGGCCTCTTTTTGCGTTGCCCCGTTATTGTTGGCATTCATGGGTTCAAAATAAAAGTCATCCCCCGGGGTGCTGCTGTTTTCAGCTGAACGATCTGACGGATTGATCACCACCACGTTCCTCAACGGATGGCCTACCGGCAGGTTCCCCGAGGTTACCCGCGCATTCTGGAATTCCCGGCGTATGTTCCAGTTATTGTTGGACGCGTAATTCATGACGACTAAATCAGGAGCAGGAATTTCCATGACATTTTCATATTGACTTCCCCTGATGGATGCCGCATTCGATAGCGCAATCCGTCCCGTAGCCTCCACGTCCCCCATCAGGTGATAGGCATTGGGAGCGGGCGCGTTGCTGATCATGCTCTGCTCATAAAGCACCACATCCCCATCAGCATAAATGTTACCCATCACCACATCACGCCCACTTCGCTCATGGCCGGAGACTGTGGCGGGATTCCCGGTTCCACGTAATGTAAAGGTCCAAGGGACCCCGGACTTGTTGGCTGCAAAAATGGCATGCTGGTAGGACAGCGCCAGATACTGGAACTCGACCCGTATCCGTTGCGCATCCCCCTGGACCGTACCGACTGATTCCGCATAAGGCGGGACCGCATTCGAAACGATAGCGACTTGAATCCCTCCTCCGCCCAAGGATGTATCAGTGAACGGCGACCAAACCCCGGCGAAAGCCCGTTTGTCAAAACGTTGAATTCCTGCTTCTGCGAGCCAAAAAGCCTTAACCGAATTCAGATATCTCGACGTTTCCAAAGCATTCATCGTCGAAGACGACATCAGCGCCACCCCCAAAACAGATACGGCAAGTACGACCACCATGACCATTCCGAGCGCCATCCCGCTCTGATCCCGAAGAGATCCCATACCCTTCATCATGTTATTCGAAAATATTTTCATGATTTTTCCATACTAATTTCTGAAAAAAGCAACACAGCTAAAGTCGATCGAGTCATTTGTGTTATTCATTTCAATTTTAAAAGTTGCGGAATTGGTTGAGCGGCTGACTGAAAAAGCCGTGATCCACCCTTTCGATAGCAACATTCTATTGCCGGTCCCTGCCCCCCGTGCATACACCAGGTTCGGTCCCGCGGCATCAGCGCTCCATGAATTGTTGGCGCGATAGATAGAACTTGTTCCCACGGTAAATACGACACCCGTTGTCCCCATCGTCGGGGCCGTGACATCAGCGCTACGAGCTTCGCGCGCAAGTTCCATGAGAGTGGGCGCCACCACGCGCATCTCGCCCTGCAGATTTGCCATTTCTGACTGCTGCTGTATGGCCCTCACCATGGACTGAAGCATCGTGCCGGCGGTCAACATAATGATCGCCGTCGCCACAATCGCGATGCTCAATTCCACCAGAGTGAACCCTTCACTGATATGATGCAGCTGCATAGGTCTCCTCATCTTCATCATTTAGAGCGGTACGTCTCGAGTGTCACCGCGCTCCCGTTGTTCTGATAGGCGACAGAGACGGTGACCTTCAGACAATTATCCCCGCCGGAACCCGCATTGACTACGGTGGTCGTCATCCCGAATCCGGCGATATGATTCAGCACAACATTGGTTGTCTGAGGGGACCCTACCAACCCAGCCACACTCGGATAAGCCCACCCTCTCACCACCTGTTCCATCCGCATATTTGCCATCTCAATTGCGGCGCGTTTGTATTTCTGTGTCACCGTCTCAACCTGACCAAGGCTAATCAGCGCCGCCCCCGCAATTGCCAGAATGGCAAGCACTAGCAACGCCATCAGGATTTCGACCGATGTCAATCCATCACGTGGCGAGCCTGCCAGACGCAATACCTGATATCGGGAGCATCCATTCATATTCGTTATTCACTCTCATAAAGTCGCACAATGGTCTGACGGCCTTCCCCATCCACTACTACGATATGATCCGTCGCTACCTTCAGAATTCGGGTCCCATCCAAGGTGTCTCCCTCCTCAAACACCCCCCGGTCTGTCAGGGCTAGTGACTTGTGCCCGTCTTTCGCGATACCGTTGAGTTTCAGGGAGAAGGCGGCCAAAGGAGTGCTTGAAGGCCTCTCTTCTTTAGCCGCTCGCTCCCGCTCATCCAGGGTGCGCGTATCCAGTTCCGGCCATTTTGTTTTAGCCAGTTGATTGACGGCCAATATCAATGTATTTAGCTTTTCCAAAGCTGGCCCGATCTGGCCTGGCCACTCCTCACCTGGCGAGGAAAGCATAGCAATCGCCCTCGCATTGATCACCGTCTCCAACTCATAGACCTGAGATGGACCCAATTTTAGAGGTCGCATTTTCAATGACGCCACCCGGAAACAACGTGCAGGCTGGTCCAATTCATCCAGCCACCCCACGACCGCAGCCATGCGCCCTTCCCCGCACACCTGAACCCTGTAGTCATTGCACGAGACCGCTATCTGGGGGACAATTTTCTCCACATTAATTGATTTCACCGCAACCCCCTTGACCGAAGCCGCCTGACTGACACGATGCGACCACTCCCCGTTTTCTTTTCCGCCATTATTCATGCGGAAATTACTGAGGGCTTTTTGAGCCATGGACAAACGAGATTCCAGTTGCGGCACCTCCTCAAGCAAAGCGGCTGGCCGCATGACGGCCTTCTTTTCATGTGTGACATAACCATAACCACATATGACAACCGCAAGCAGGACAATCAGAGGAACCAATAGACAGGTAGCCAGTTCCACACGAAACAACCTGATTTTTCCTTTTCTCATGTTATGGTCCTCCCATAACAGCGGAAAAACGCCAGCTCATCGCCTCCTGCCCACCCAGTCGGACTCGTTCACTATTTTCCATTTCAACCTGCGACAGGTTTTTTGATATCAGGGGTTGCTTTTCCCACAATGTGATAAGCTTAGGAGGCGTGATTTTTGCATCCTGTTTCAATGATAGCGGCATGATCACGTCAAAGGTGATTTTCTTCGAATCCCCATCATAACAAACCGAGCCTAATGATAGTCCGGAAGGCAAGGGGTCTATCAGCGATATCAAGATGGAGGCAATTCGTCCTTGAGCCTGCCCGAATTTTAAAATGGCCTCCATATCCCGAACGCAAGCGGAATACTCCTGACCCAACATCTTCTCATAGTCACCGATGGTTCGAAATCCCGGGTGGTTCACCAGTATTTTTTGTTCCTGCGCCGCCACCAAGGTCTGTTGAGACTTCCAATATAAGGCTCGCTTGAATACCTGGTTTAGCGTCAGTGCGATCGCAAGGGCCATCAGCAGCAGATACAGCGCCACCCAATGCAACCATTTCCGGCGCAACTCCAGAGGCATGACATACCCCCAAGCCATATTGAGTTGGTAATGAATCATTTTATTTTCTCCTTAATGCCAACCCGAGCGCCGGTAACAGGATCCCATTACTGATCCCCTGCCGAGATAAGACTTTATCAACGGCTCGGCTTGTTTCCAGACACTCTTCCCAGGGCTCCCAAACCTGGACCTCCTGCTCCAGTCGTTCATGGATTTCCTCTGGCAACCGCGACCCTTTGGATATCTGGCCAGCCATCACCACTCGGCCAGACGAATGCCAACCGAGCTTGTATTCCCCGTAACGCATCACATCCCGGATATTTTCGACGAGAAATCCCGGAGACTCATCCCACGTGGACGCGCGGCAGTAAACGGTATGGGGATAGATCACCCCAGGCGCATGCTGCAGGATGATGTCCGCGGAGTGGGGCGAAATATTGACCAGACACAGGGGGTAATCCTCCGCATCCGTCCCGTTAAAGGCGGCACGCAGATTCGCGATCGCCAGTGCCCGGATGTCGAGAATAACCGGGTCTAAATCAGCCGCACGCAGCCATTCCAATTCCGCCTCAATATCTTTCAACGGCGCGGCCGCGAAGATGCCGGTCATCAGGGCTCCCATCTTGATCAGATCCGGGCCCCCATTGAGATGCCACTCCACCACCAGATCCTGTCGGGGTAGTTGCAAGGCTTCTTCGGCCTTTAACCCCAAAACGGCACTTAATTCACTGCCACTCATGGCGGGAACACTGAAGGGGCGGACCGCCAACGATCCGCTGCGTAACGCCGCACACACGGTCCGGGTAGGCATTTTGGAATGCCTCCACAAGGCCTTGATTGCTTCCGCTTTCTCCCTGAGCGAACCAGCGGGATCGTAATCCACCCACCCGGCATGGGTGATCAGGTAAGACCCTGCCTTCCTTTGATGCAACCGCGCCGCAGTAATGTGAGTATCGCCGAACTCAATTCCCGCAATATCTGTTGTGGACCAACTGATCACAGAACCCTCCTCACCCGATACCCATTATTGATTTCAAAGCATCGTTCCACCCCAATGGCCATCACTATCCAGTGTCACCGTCCCTCCCGCGGCATCATTGGTATATCCCGTCGCGGTCAAATTAAAATTACTCATCGTGACCGTTGTCAGCCGATATCCATCTGTTTTAAAATAGGTGCCATCCAGGTCGCCCGATTTCACCATCAAGATCGTCACATGATCCATTGTTTTGCCTGACTCACTATCCGGATAATGGCCGTTTTCAACCTTGTAAACTTGAAGCGCACTGCGAACGACTCCCAACCCCGTCTGACCTTCCGTTGCCATGGCTTTTTTCTTATTTCCAAGCATCAACGGCACCGCCACTGACATCAGAATGGCTACGATGATGGCCACGACCATCAGTTCAACCAAAGTGAATCCGGATTTGGTATTCATACACTATGCCCCAGCCCGTAACCGGCCTCCCCTCGCGGCGGAACGCCGTTACGGACTACGGGCCTCAATATCAAATCGGGCTATCAAAGACCGCCCCAGGTCCCACTCTGATCCAATGTGACCGTCGGAGGACTATTTGTGTAGCCCTGCGCCTGCATGGTGTAATTACTGGCGGAGGATGACGTCATGGTGTATCCAGCTGACCTGTAATATTTGCCATCCAGATCACCATCTTTTACCGTCAACCCCGTAAACCCGGGAATTTGAGCGCCCGCGCCAATGACGGGATAACCCCCATGCTCGGCCTTGTAAACCTGCATGGCGGTCCTCAACGTTCCCAAGCCCGCCTGTGCCTCTGTAGCCATCGCGCGGTCTTTATTCCCCATCATCAAGGGGATGGCCACTGCGGCCAGAATGGCGACAATAATGGCCACCACCATTAACTCAACCAACGTAAACCCTGCTTTGCTATTGATATTCATGCTTTCCTCCTAATTGTGTTTGTTGCGTTTAATCCCTTCATAAGGTATATCCCACGTCCCTGCCCCGCTACGGATTCACCATCCACCTCCTTTGTTCGGAATTCCAAGAGAATATGATTTTCCATGTCACCCTCTCATCTCACCGGATATGACCCGCGGCCGTGAAAACCGGCAGATACACCGCCATCACCAGCACCAGAATCATGCAGCCAAATACGACAATGATGATGGGTTCGATCAACGCCATGGCAATCATGATCGCCCCCTCCGCCTGATCTTCATACACATCCGCCACCTTGACCAACACTTCGGGAAGCTTGCCGGATGACTCCCCGACCCCCACCATCCGGACCACCAGCCGGGGGAATACCTGCCGGTCCAGGCTGGTGGCAATATCATTACCTGCCATAATCCGGTCCCGGGTCTGACGCAGTGTTTTTTCCATGGACTTGTTCCCAAGCACTTCGGAGGCGATCTCGATCGCGGTTCCAACGGGAACGCCCCCGTGCAACATGATCCCCAGATTCCGGCAGAACCGGGCCACCGCAATCTTGCGGATAATGTCACCCACCACCGGCAGGCGCAGCATCAACCGGTCAATGTGGCAACGCCCCACCACTGTCCGGCCATACATCACTCCTACGGTCATCAGCACGAAGAACCCTGAGAAGATCCACACGGTGTTCGAAATAATGAACCCGTTAACCATGAATACTATTTGAGTCAACCGGGGTAGATTCCCGCCCGTGGAACTAAAAATCGACTGGAACCGGGGCAACACAAACAAGGTCATGATCATTGAGACAATGACAAAGAAACAGGCCACAAATATAGGATAGGCGATGACCGACTTTATTTTCCGGGCCAAACGATCGTTTTTTTCCAGACTCACCGCCAGGTAATCCAGTGTTTCAGTCATACTGCCGGATTCTTCCGCCGTTTTAATCAATGCGACAAAAAGGGGATCAAAGGCCTTCAATTCATTCACAATGGCCTGGGAAAAGGGAAGCCCATCATCCAGCCGCTTGAGAATGCGGAACAGAACTTCCTGATAGGCCCGGTTGTCCATGTCTTCGGCAATGGTCTCAAGCGCTTCCCTCAAGGGAACACCGGATCCAACCGAAATCGAGAGCTGCCGGCAAAAAACGGATTTTTCAGACAAGGTAATCGAGCTGAGTGACCAGCGTTTGAAAGACGTCCACATGGTATTGTGATTAGTCACCGCAGCCTGAATCGCATGATCCGTGATTTCCATGACAACCAAACCGCGGGCATGCAATTGCGACAACGCTTCAAACCGGGTGGAGGTGGAGATTTCCCCTGCCACCATTTTCCCGGAAACATCCCTAGCCGTATATTGATATGTGGGCATAAACCGTTCCTCACCTCAGTACTCGTCATCCCCCGCACAAACACTCATCACTTCCTCAATGGTCGTCAGGCCGGCCTTGACTTTTGAGAGGCCATTCAGGGCCATCGGCTCCATTCCCGCCGTAATTGCTTTTTTCCGGAACTCCACCGCGCCTGCATTCCGGGTGATCATCTCCCGGATATTGTCCGTCACCTCCAGGTATTCAAATATCCCGGAGCGTCCCCTGAATCCTGTTTTCGAACATCTTGGACAGCCTTCTCCATGATAAAAGGTCCAGGAGGCGGCCGACGGGTTCTGCCGGACGGCATATTCCAAAGCCTCTTCGGACGGGTGCTGTTCATGCTTACAGGCCGGACAGATCAAACGGACCAGGCGCTGGCCGATCACCAGCTTGATCGTCGCGGCAATCAAGTAAGACTCGATCCCGATGTCACGCAAACGCCATAAGGCGGAAGTCGCATCATTCGTATGCAGGGAACTCAGGACCAGATGTCCGGTGAGGGCAGACCGCATGGCGATCTGGGCGGTTTCCGCATCACGGATCTCGCCAATCATAATAATGTCGGGATCCTGGCGGAGGATCGAGCGCAGCGCATTGGCAAAATCCAGCCCAATGGTTGCCTTGCACTGCATCTGATTGATCCCCGGGATCAGATATTCAATGGGATCTTCAACCGTCTGGATATTCCAGGATGGGTCCTTCAGAAAATTAAGGGCGCCATAGAGCGTGGTCGTCTTACCGCTTCCCGTCGGGCCTGTAAGCAAAATGATCCCGTTCGGGGCCTGCAAGATGCGTTGAAAGCGTTTAAGCATCACGTCATCAAACCCGACATCCTTCATGTCAACCAACAAGGCCTGCCGGTCAAGGATCCGCAACACGAGTTTCTCGCCGTGAGCCTCAGGCAGGGACGAGACCCGGACATCGATGGTTCGGTCATGGACCTTGAATTTAAACCTGCCGTCCAGCGGAAGCCGTCGCTCTGTGATATCCATATTGGAAAGAATCTTGATACGGGTGGTAATGGCCCGGTAGAGCGCCTTGGGCGGCGGAGTCGCCTCCCGGAGCAGGCCATCCACCCGGATGCGCACCGAAACGGAATGTTCTCCGGGCTCAAAATGAATATCACTCGCCCGGTCCCGGACCGCCTGCATCAGCATCAGATTCACAAATTTGACAACAGGGGCATCATTGGCCAGCACGCGCAATTGATCCGAATCCGCACCCGCCTCGACGGCCCCGGTGCCCACCTCCGTTTCCACGTCTACGATATCTTTCAAGTCCCGTTCAATGTAAGCTTCCACCTGATAGAACTTGTCAATGACCGCCCGGATGCGTTCCTCTGAACCAACAGCTTTGTGAATCTCCAACCGGGTCAATGAGCGGACCGTGGCAATCGCCTCCACATCCAGCGGATCCCGCATCACCAACGTGATGGATTGCTTGGTCGGATCCGCCTGATTCTTGACCGGAAATATACAGTAGCGGCGTGCCACATTTTCCGGCACCAGCTTGACTTCCTCTTTCTCCAATTTAAAGTCATCATCCAGCTCGAAATAGGAAATGCCCAGTTGATCTGAAAGCGCACGGGCGATATCGTCTTGCGTCACATATCCCAATTCAACCAGCATCTCCCCGAGAATCTTCCCGGAGTCACGTTGCGCGCCAATCGCCCGCGACAACTGTGTCTCCGTTATCACCCCTTTTGAGATAAGTATTTTGCCGATTTGAGTTTCGCCCATATCCATGCTCCCGGTGTTCGATGCGTTCCTACATCTTCACATCTGCCGCCACCTTCTCCTCCGGGATCAAACGGGATACTTCAGGCGCCTTGACGCTCACTTGATCATTCGGATCCATCACCCGGGCAGTCAGGAAAATCATCAACTCGAACTTCTCCGTGACAATCATGTCACGCCGGAATAAGAGCCCCACCAAGGGGATACTCCCCAGAAAAGGAACCTTGATGGTCGTGGTGGTCTTTTTGTCCCGCAGCATTCCACCGATAACCACCGTCTGACCGCTCCGGATCATCACATGGGTCTCGGCCTCACGCGTAGCGATTACCGGGTACTCGGTAAGGGACACACCGGCATTGTCACCCGATGCGGTCCCGACTTTACCGGATTGATACCCCAGCAGTTCACGCACCGAGGGGTGCACAATCAGATTGATGCTGTTATCCTCACACACCTGCGGCATCACCTTCAGTTTAATGCCGACATCCTCATATCGCTCCAGTGAGGTCGAAATGGTGGTGGTCCCCACCCCACCCGAAGAGTCAGATTTAATAATCGGCAATTTCTGTCCGACAATAATCACCGCATCCTGATTATTCATGGTTAAGACCCGCGGGGAGGACAACATTTTATAGGAGGAATCCTCCTCCATGAGGTGCAGGATCACCTCAAGCTGAAGGTCCGTTAATTTCTGGAACGCCAATGACATGCCGCCGTCAAACGGTCGCGTGGCGGACAACCCGCTTCCCGACTGGAATCCCGCCGGTTTCACCGTCCCGCTGATCTGCTGGGCTCCAGCGGCAAAGACGCTTCCCGCCCCTGACGTCCCGATCGTCTTGACCCCGGGCACGGTGGCGCCATTCAGGCCGGTCCCCCACTCCACCCCCACATCCCGCATGAAATCTGCACGGATCTCTACAAACCGGGCTTCAATCAATACCTGGCTGGGTGCCTTGTCCACCAGGGTGATAATCGACTGAATCCGATCGATAATCTTCTGGGTATCCACCACCACCAGCATCTTCCCTCTGACCTGTCCGGGCTCTTCCTGCAATCGTTTCAGGCGTCCCAAGCTCTCAGAGCTGGTCGTATTGAGATTCCCCTGGAAGACCTGCTGATCCTGCCACGTCTGGCTTCGCGACACTAATTTCCCGATCCGCCCGGCAGGCGAAATCTGACTTTTCACCAGGTCTTCAAGATCGGAAGCATCCAGATACTTGAGGGCGAACGCTTTAACGACCAAGGGCTCAGGGGGCGGGCCTTGCGTTGCTCCGGGTGCCGTCGCCCACACGCCATTGGTCCCGACTGCCTGTTTGGGAACCTTATCTTTCCCACAGATGATAATGGTGTCACCCACCATGTAATAATCAAATCCATAGGGCTTTAAAATGACATCCAGCGCATCCTGCCAGCGTTTATCGGTCAAACGCAATGTGACGTTGCCGGTCACTTCCGCGCCGATCACAATGCTCCGGCCAGTCTGGCGGGAAAAGGCATTCAAAACCTGTGCGATGGGGCCATTGTCCACATTAATGGTAACCAGATCGGACGCCGCTGAGGGTGCGATCATCGGAGGGATGGGCGTCTCCACCGCCCCCAGCGTGATTCCGCCCTGAAGCAGCAGGCCCAACCCCAGCCACCACGACACTCCGACACTCATCCACCGGTCATTCCGAATCGTCTTCATGTTGCGTTCTCCTTCCCAGCTATTGTTTCAATCCCAACATCCGAACTAATTCTTTTGACCGCGGGGAACGGTTGATGGCCGTTCCAAGGTCGATCAGGCCCTTCTCATACAAATTCTTGAGGGATTCATTCATGGTAACCATCCCCTCCTCCCGGCCGGTCTGTATGACCGAATACAATTGCTGAACCTGCATCTCCCGGATCAAACTCCGGATGGCCTGATTGACATTCATGACCTCACACGCCATCACCCGGCGCATTCCGTCTGATGTAATCAGGAGCTGTTGAGCCACCACCCCGACCAGGACCATGGAGAGCTGGGAGTAGATCTGCTGCTGCTGGGCGGGAGGAAACACATCCACAATCCGGTTGATCACATGGGTTGTATCCTGAGTATGCAAGGTTCCCAGAATGAGGTGTCCCGTCTCAGCCAGACTTAGCACAAGCTGCATGGTTTCCAGATCGCGCATTTCCCCCACCATGATCACATCCGGCGATTGCCGGAATACACTGTGGAGGGCTTCAGGAAACGTACGGGCGTCCGCCCCGATCTCCCGCTGATCCACCACGCTCATGTGGTGATGGTGCAGATACTCAATGGGATCTTCGAGACAGACGATGTGCAGCCGCCGGTTGGCATTGATATAATCGAGCATGGCCGCCAGGGTCGTGGACTTGCCACTCCCCGCCGGGCCGGTGAGCAACACGAGTCCGTGGGGTTGAAGGGCGAACTCCTTGATCACCTCCGGCAGCCCTAATTCCTCGAAAGGCGGAATCTCAAAGGGGATCACCCGTATGGCCATGGCAATCGAATCGCGCTGATAATAGAAATTGAACCTGAACCGGCTAAGTTCGTCATAGCCCTTGGACATATCCAAACTCCGCTTCAGGCGCAAGACTTCGAACCGTTCTTCCCCGAGTAACTTATAGGCTAGCCGTTCTAGGAGTCCTGCATCCAACACCTCAGCCGTCGTCGGGGTGAGCAGACCATTGATCCGCAACTGGGGCGGGGTACCCACGGTAAGAAGTAGATCAGAGGCCTTGCGTTCGACCATTTCCTTCAGGAGATCTTCAAGCTGTTGCATGCATGCCTCTCTCCGTTTTTCCAAGTTGTAATTTGAGCACCATTAGCACCGCTCCGATAAGGAACGTAATACTACCGGGCACTATCACTAGCAACGGAGGAGAGACCTGATTCTGCTATAAGGGAAACCCTGATAGAGAGTCGGGGAAAGACGGGAAAGATGAGCAGCGGGCGCCGCTCTGTCGGCGCCTAATCAAGCTTTCAAAGAAGGTTTTGACAGAGCAAAACCCTCCACACCAGAAAACAGAGATTATTTTTTCACAAACGGCGAAATCTCCCTGAGCCGGGAAATGATGGGCGGCAATTGTTTGACCGTATAATCCACATCCTCGGCCGTCGTATAGCGGCTCAAACTGAACCGGACGGAACCATGCACCGCGGTAAACGGCACGCCCATCGCCCGCAATACATGGGAGGGTTCGAGGGACCCGGACGTACAGGCAGACCCCGATGAGGCCGCAATGCCCACATCACTCATCATGTAGAGAATCGACTCACCTTCAATATACTCGAAACTGATATTGGCCGTGTTGGGCAAACGATGAACGCGATCCCCGTTGACACGCGAGTCAGGACACGTCGCCAGCAAGCCGGACTCCAGCCGATCCCGCAGTTCCGACACTGCCGTGGCTTCAGATTCCATATGCCGCTGCGCCAGTTCAGCCGCACACCCGAGGCCGACAATGTAGGGCACGTTTTCGGTCCCTGCGCGCCGGTTATCCTCCTGGTGCCCCCCCAGCATAAACGGTTGAACACGCGTCCCTTTTCGCACATAGAGGACCCCAATGCCTTTGGGCGCATGGAGTTTGTGACCTGAGAGGGAAAGCATATCGACGGGCGTTTTCCTGACATCAATCGGAATTTTACCAACCGCCTGAACCGCATCGGTATGGAATACCCCGCCTGCGGCTTTCACCATGACACTGATTTCGGGAACCGGAAAGATCACACCCGTCTCGTTATTCGCCCACATCACGCTGACCAGGGCGGGCCCATCGCGAAGGGCGGCCCCCAGTTGGACCAGGTCCAACTGCCCCGAGGAATCCACATTGATTTCATACACCCGGTGCCCGCGCTCCCCCAGATAACGGCAGGGGCCCAGCACCGCCGGATGCTCCACCCGCGTGGTGACAATGTTCAGGTGGTTGCCGACCGCCTCGGCTCCACCCCGGATGGCGGTATTATCACTCTCGGTCCCGCAACTGGTGAAAATAATTTCCGAGGGATCGGCATGAATGAGCGCCGCCACCTTCTGACGGTCCTCATCAATGGCCTGCTTCACGTGACCGCCAAAGGAATGCATACTGGAGGGGTTCCCCCAATGGTCCTTGAAATAGGGAGCCATCGCCTCGATGACCTCGGGCGCTACCGCCGTGGTCGCGTTATTATCAAGGTATACATTCTTCATTCGCGTACCTCTTCCACCGTCAGGTCACTGGACACAAACTCTTTCAGTTTGACCCCCACCACATCCTTCAGCGTAAACGAGGATACCTGACACCCGGCACACATCCCCCGTAGCGCCACCTTGACGCGGTTCCCTTCAACATCAATCAACTCAATATCGCCGCCATCCCGCTTCAACAAGGGGCGTATCTCCCGGTCAATGGTCTGCTCAATCAACCGTATTTTCTCAATCACGGTCATTTTGCGGGGCGCCGCTTGCGCCCCGGCTTTACGTTCCGCCTCCAACCGCTCATGAACCTGTTTATCTACCAGCTTGGCAATATCGCCCTTGCACTTACCGCAACCGCCGCCCGCCTTGGTGTAGTTCGTCACTTGATCCACGGTGGAGAGTCCGTTTTCCCGGATCACCCTGACGATTTCCTCTTCGGTGACCCCGAAGCAGTTGCACACCACTTTGCCACTCAGGATTTTCTTTTCGGTCTTTCCCAGCCGGTAGTTATCAATGGCGGCTTCCAATGCTTCCCGGCCCATCACGGAACAGTGCATCTTCTGTTCCGGCAGCCCGCCCAGAAAATCGGCAATATCCTGATTGGTCACCTTGGCGGCCTCGTCGAGAGACATGCCCTTGATCATCTCTGACAGGGCGGAGGAGGAGGCAATCGCACTGGCACACCCGAAGGTTTGAAATTTAACATCGGAAATACGGCCATCCGGCCCCAGCTTGAACATCAACTTCAAGGCATCGCCACAGGCCAATGAGCCCACTTCGCCGACCCCATCCGGATTCTCAATCACGCCGACATTCCGGGGATTCCGGAAATGATCCATTACTTTCCCTGTATAGTCCCACATCGTTATTAACTCCTTTCGGGCCTGGCCCCATTCGATAAAGGAATATACCACTAACACAGGGGCCTTCGTCAATACTCAAATGATACCTTTTACGTATCCATTAGAGCCAGACGATGGAAATGGGAGTTACTGACGTTCCGGGAAGAGCCACGCCTTATCAGGCGCGGCTACGTAGCCGCACCTCTGAACGTCCTTACGGCAAGGCGCCCCGTGCGATATGCGCCGCACAGACATTTTTCAAGGCCAGATACATGGCCGCCTCACGGGTAGGCAACTTCCGGCTGACGGCCGTTTCATGGACCAGCTTGAATTTGTCCTTCATGCGCTTATCCAAACGCGCCAGCACATCTTCCCGTGTCATCTGCTCCTGCTGGGTTTCCTGCGTGTATTCCAGATACGACACAAACACCCCGCCTGCATTACAGAGAATGTCCGGGATCACATAAATGCCGCGCTGGGTCAGGATGGCATCGGCCTCGGGACTGGTCGGCCCGTTCGCCCCCTCGGCAATGATCTTTGCCTGAATGCGTTCCGCATTTTTGGCGTTAATCTGGTTGGCAGTGGCACAGGGGGCCAACACCTCGCAGGGCATCTCCAGGAGCGCGTCGTGTCCAACAACCCGGCCCTGCCCGGCCCCACGCAAGGACCCTGTCTTGCGAACATGTGCCAGCAGCGCGGGGACATCCAGCCCCTTCTCTGCATAGATCGCCTCGTCCACGTCCGAAACCCCTACCACCTTCGCCCCCATCTCCGCAAAGGTCTCGGCCGCACCGGCCCCGACATTCCCGAAGCCCTGAATGATCACCCGGGCCCCTTTGATCGACCCGCCCAGGGTATTCAGCGCCTCCATGGTCGACAGCACCACCCCGCGCCCGGTCGCTTCACGTCGCCCGGGAATCCCCCCCAGGATAACCGGCTTGCCGGTGACATAGGAGCCCTGGGTGGTGGCATTCCCCTGTGAATAACTGATGGTGTCCTTGATATACCCCATATCCCGCTCATTCGTCCCCATGTCCGGCGCAGGCACATAGACCAGCGGATGGATGTTCCGGCGCGCGTTGCGCGTAAAACTCCGGATCAATGTCTGCTTGTCGTCGGCGGATAACGCCAGCGGGTCAGCCACAATCCCGCTCTTTCCGCCGCCAAACGGCACCCCGATCAGGGCACACTTCCACGTCATCTCCATGGCCAGCGCAGTGACATCGTCCAACGTCACCGAAGGCGACATGCGGATCCCCCCCTTGCACGGCCCAATCGCATCACTGTGATGGACGATGAAGGCATTGATCGTATGGATCTTCCCATCGCTGAACTGGGGTGAAAGCCGTAACTCGGTGCGTTCTTTGGGATGGCGCAGTTTCTCCAACAGGTCTGAGGGATACTCATCTCCCAGCAAGCCGCTGGCCCGGTCAAAATTCGCAAGGGCACTATTCAACATGGTCGACGTTCCGGTCTTCATAGTTGTCTCCTTCTGTGTGGTTCCTGAGTTCATGACACCGCACAGTACATCATATCCCTGTCATTACGTCAACCTCATTCGTATGAGACAGGCATAGAATGACACATATCAACTCCGCAGGGGACGACAACACTACATAATCGTAATCGTAATCCTGGTCTTGCTTTAACGCTCCCGACACCTCTACAGTGTTAATCAGGAATCGGATTACGATTACGAAAACCCCTGCTGAGCTCAATTGATTGTCAAAATTGAAAGGGAACCCTGAAATGAAAATACTCAGGCTGTCACGGCCAGGACCTGCATTGATCCCCTTGCAGTTCAAGCTTTGCCCCCGTCGGGGCCGCGTTAAACACGGGCAGGTGCTTCACGAGCGGGCGATCGGCCAGGGGCGCATACAGTTCCAGGCTTGAACGCAGAATCTGCCCCTGGGCAAGCGACATCACTTGTTCGCCGTCCAAACAGCCCCGGTAGAGCATCACATTCCGGTACCAGGCCTCCCCCCCCGCACAGGTGGAGCTTCCCGCCAAGGTTAACTCCCGCGGGGCGATTTGCTGGCTCAAGGTTCCGGCCAGCACCCCATCCACCCAGAGACGGGTCTGCCGGTTGATATAGCTGTGCGTCACGGCCAGATGGTAGGGCCGCTCCGCCTGAATCCGTTCCCCCGCCTGAATCACCCCGCCACCCTCGGCTTCATAGGTCATCCGCCCCTCCTTGCTGACACAGAGACTATTGCCATCGACGCCCGCCAATACCGAACGCCCGGAGACGGGCCCGGGGAACATGACGGTAAAGGCCAGGGAGAAGGAATGGATGGGATCGATGACGTGATGCGTCAGGGGAGCGGAGTTAACCGCGGGATCAGGCCGGTAGGCCAGCCAGGATGAACTGGGGGCGGGCAGCTGGTCACAGGGATCGATAAGCATGTCAAACAACGAAGGGGCTATGGAATAATACATTTCAGCATGGCCGCACTCATTAGGATGGGCCCCATCGGTCCAACACCCGTCCGGCCAATGGCCATGGCCCTCATCCACCGCTCCCATGAAATTGATACTGGCCACCGGCCAGCAGTTCAACTCAGCATTAAATTTCCGGATGATCTCATAATGACTCCGGGTGTAGGCATTATTGGGGTAACCATTGCTGATCACCGGGACAATCCCATGCTTCCGGCACAACTGAATAAGCTTCCTCATGTTCCGGCTGTACCGGTCGAAGGTCTCCGCCGGGGAGGTCACCAGTCCCTCATTGGCCAGGGATAGTCCGATGATCACCACATCCGGTTTTTCCGGCAGCAGATCGCGGTTGAAACGCGCCAGAAGTTTGGTCGTGCTGTCCCCGCCCACCGACTTGTTCACGACCGTCCAATTCCGTTTTTCCAGCACCTCTTTCAAGCGGTAGGCCCAGCCATGATTATCTACCGCGCCCGCCCCGGACGCCACCGATGAACCGAAGATCACCAGTTTCATGTGGCTGTTTGTTTTCGCCGTCGACTGGATCACCGCCTCCAGCTCCTTCGCATCCCGGGCCATTCCCCGTTGTGCTTTCTCCACTTCCATAAACCGCTTCCGATCCTTCGGGCTGCTCCCCGCCACCAAGGTCCAGCCGGCGCTTCCGCTCTTGACCAGCACACAGACGGTATGGGATCCCTTTTCCAGATTGACCTTGAAGACATGATTGAAAACCGAGTAATCCCCGGTCTGGTTGCCCAACGCCAGCGTGTCATACACCGGTTTCCCGTCAATCACCCACTGCATCCACCAATCGGCCCCGGCTCCGATCAGCACCGTCCCGGCCGTCGCGCAGTGGATCTCCCCGGTCAAATAAGCCCAGTCGCCGGTACGGATTGCATTCTTCAGCCCGCCGCGCGAAAAGAGGGACATCAGATTGACCACCCCGTTTTCGGGCTTCACCTTGAGGCAGGAGTAGGACTGGTTGCCCAGCGTGAGCGCGGCCGGCATGGCTTGCGCAGCCGGGATATCCGAATCCGGATGTGGCTGAACGGTACTGGGAACAGGCCCGTAAACCGCCCATTCCCCGGGCAGGGCCACATCGATCAACAATTCCTTCTCACTGCTCATAAAGAAGAATCTATCAAGGCCCAGCCGCTAATGCATCCCGTTAAACAGGTTTAACAAAAGTGGGGGGCGCGAGGTGCCCGGGACTCATGACCTACAGGATGATATCCAGTTCGCCCCGAAGATAGGTGACGGCATAGCCGCCGATCTTCACCCGGTCACCCTCGTCCTGACAGAACAATTCACCGCCACGGGCGGAAATCTGCAGGGCATGGAGCTCCTTCTTTTTAAGCCGCCGGGCCCAATAGGGAATCAGCGTAGCGTGAGCGGACCCGGTGACGGGATCCTCATTAAGGCCGGCCTTGGGCGCAAAGAAGCGGGAAACAAAGTCCACGGCATCGCCCGGGGCGGTGGCAATCACGCCCAGTCCATCCCACTCGCGCAGTTTTTCAAAATCCGGCTGTAGCGACGTCACATCCGCCTCCGTCTCAAATACCACCAGATAATCCCTTGCCCGCCAAATTTCCTGCGGCATGGTGCCCAGCCCAAACTCCACTCCGGACGGAGGCTCACAACGCACCGGCGGTCTGGCCGGAAAATCCAGGACCAGCATGTCCTCAACCCGCGCCACGCTCACGTCGCCACTCCGCGTCGTGAAGGTGATGCTTTCCGCATCCAGCCCCGTCTCAAAGAAAATCGCATGGGCCGTTGCCAGGGTGGCATGGCCACATAAATCCACCTCCATGGTCGGCGAAAACCAGCGCAATCCATACCCCTCGCCCTCACGGAGGACAAAGGCCGTTTCAGAGACGCCGTTCTCCGCCGCTATTTTCTGCATGACCCCGTCAGGCAGCCAGGTCCGCGGTAAAAAACAAACGCCCGCCGGATTGCCCTTGAATCGCTCTTCCGCAAAGGCATCCAATTGATAGTAAGGTATTTTCATGTGCCGCTCCTGAGATCCAGCAGGTTCAACTGCGGGGTGGTCCGGTTCATATAGGTATTGGTACGCAAATTAAACGCCAGATCCAAGGGCCCTTCCTGCAATTCACTCAACCGGTCGGCCATCTTGAACCCGATCACGTCGCACACGTCGCTTCCCAGTCCCACACGCAGTTTGAGGTGGGCGCCCTTCAGCACTTTGGGGGCCCCGACCAGTTGAACGTTGTTCAGGCCCCACACGGGTTCGCGATTGATTTCACCAAAGGGGCCCATGCGGGTAGTGACATCCATAAAGGCTGGATCAAGCACCTCGGCCATGGACACCCAACTATCCAACTCCAGAGTGCGGCGAAGGTCTCGCCCTTTCAAGCCTGCCTCACAAACGGCATGGAAGGCCTTTTGAAACGGCTCAAACACACTCTGCTGGACTTCAAGACCGGCGGCCATCTCGTGGCCGCCATGCCGGCTCAGGTACTGGGAGCACAGCGTAAGGCCCCCTAGCAAATCAAAGCCTTCAATACTCCGGCAGGAACCCCGGCCCAGACCATGTTCGTCAAACCCCACTACAATCGCGGGCCGGCCATATTTACTCACCAGTCGCGAGGCAACAATGCCCACCACCCCGACATGCCAGCCGACGTCTCCCACCACAATGCCAAAATGCGTCGCCGGGTCGAAATAGGTGTCAATCCGGCGGACGGCTTCCTCCATGATGTCGCTCTCAACCTGTTTGCGGTCCTGATTGGCCGAATCCAGGAAGCGGGCCAGTTCCAGCGCCTTGTCAGGGTCTTCTGTGAGCAGCAGTTCCAAGGCCTCGTCCGCCTTACCCATCCGCCCGGCCGCATTCATCCGGGGCCCGAGCACAAAGCCTACATGATAGGTCCCCAACTCCCCTGTTGCCCCGGCCACCTCGGAGAGCACGCGCAATCCAAGCCGCTCGCGCCGGTTCAGCTGGGTCAACCCATGCCGCACCAGGATCCGGTTTTCATGAATCATGGGAACCATATCGGAAACGGTGCCTAAGGCCACCAAATCCAGGACCTCGCGCAAGTCCACCGCGAAGGCCTCTTTCTTCTTCTGATCGCGCCCGGCTTTCAGCAAGGCATGACAGACCTTGAAGGCCACCCCCACCCCGGACAGGCAGCGGGCCTGCGGGTCTGAGCCCAGTTTGGGATTCACCACCGCCACCACCTGGGCCGGACCACCGGCGCCCACCTCATGGTGATCAGTGACGACGATATCCACCCCCGCCTTCGCGGCGGTAGCCGCCGCCTCATGGGCGCCTGAACCACAATCGGTGGTGATGATCAGGCCGGGGTGATAGGCGCTGATGCAGCGTGCCACCGTCTCGGCATTGAGTCCATAGCCCTCCTCCGTCCGACTGGGAAGAAACCGGGATACCTTTCCCCCGAGACGGGTCAGGACATGACTCATCAATGCAGCGCTGGTGACGCCATCCACATCATAATCCCCATACACCACAATGGATTCCTTCGCCTTGAGGGCCTGCCAGATTCTCGCCACGGCCGGCTCCATGGCCGGCAGGACGAAGGGGTCGACGACATCACTCAGCCGGGGATTCAGGAAGCGGTCGACATCACCGGCTGTGGATACGCCACGCAGGAGCAAGGCGCGGGCCAGGGGGGGGGCTAGCAAAGAACGACGGGCCAGTTCTTGAACTGGCCCGTCTGCAGTCTCTCGAAGTCTCCACTGTTTCACGGAGCTTATTTCTGGCCGAGATCCGGCGCCTTCCAACGGTACCACGCCAGGGTAACGGGGGTGGCAATGTAGATACTTGAATAGGTGCCCGTGATCATACCCACCAGCATGGCCACCGAGAAGTCCTTCAACGCGCCACCGCCCATGATGAGCAGGAACAGCACCGACACCAGGGTGAAGGAACTGGTCAGCAACGTCCGGGAGAGGGTCTGGTTGATACTGTGATTGCACAATTCCTTGAACGTCTGGCCGCCGCGGTACAGGCGCAGATTTTCACGGATCCGGTCGAAGATGATCACCGTATCATTACTGGAGTAACCGATAATGGTTAATACCCCGGCAATCAGCGTCATCGTGATCGGGAAACCGAGCAGATGACAGATACCCAGGGTGATCATGGCATCATGGATGGTGGCCACCACGGCGCCCAGTCCAAAGCCGAACTCAAACCGGAAGGCGATATAGATGACCATCGCCAGCGTGCCCAGAATCATGGCCCAGGCCGCGCGCGTTTTCAGTTCCTGCCCGATTTGGGGTCCCACATCGTCCTGCTGCATCAACTTGAAGCCAGCCTGGGGAATCTTCGCCAACAACAGGGCTTCCACCTGCTTGCCTTCTTCCAAGGTGGCCACCTTGACCAGAAGGATCTCGCGGGTCCCGGCCTCCATGCCCTTCTGGAACTGAAGGGAGGGATCTTTGATGCCGCCGCCGGTCAGAACCGCGCGGACACTGTCGATCTCAGGCTTTGCCAGGAAACTCATGGTCAACTGCGTTCCGCCCGTGAAGTCCACGCCGAACACACTGGATTTGTCCTTCATTCCATGCCCGATCATCAGGGCCCAGGACACCACGACCACCGCGAAGGTCCCGCCAAGCATCCATTTCCACTTCCCGATAAAGTCGATATTCGTCTCGGGAATGATGGAGCACATCTTCATCAGGGAGACCTTGTTGGTCCGCTCCGCGATCAGCATATGGCACATATGGGTGACCGTCACGGCGGTGTAAAGATTGATCAACAGACCGGCAATCAGGGTGATGGCATAACCCCGGACCGGGCCGGACCCGAAGATAAACATGATCACCGCCGTCAGGATGGTGGCCACATGGGAGTCAAACACCGCCGCAAAGGCGCGGGAGAAACCGGCGTCAATGGAGGCCTTGAGGCTCTTGCCCGCCTTGATTTCCTCACGAATACGCTCAAAGATCAGCACGTTGGTATCCACGGCCATACCGATACTCAGGGCGATACCCGCAATACCGGGCAACGTCAGCACCGGTAGCGCAATGGCGCTGCCAGCCCGGGCATCACTGGAGAACATGCCCAGAATCCCGGCGACCACGATCATGCCCAGAGGCAACAGCACCACATTCAGGATCAGCGCCAGATCGGCCAGCAAGCCGTTGACCAGGTAATAGAGGGCCATCAGGATGATAATGACAACACAGCCATACAGGCCGGCATTCATCCCGCTGGTGACCGAGTCCTTACCCAACGTGGGATCCACCACCCGGCGTTCAACAATTTCCACGGGCGCAGGCAGTGACCCCGCCTTGAGGATATGCGTCAGGAACAACGCTTCACTGAAGGTAAAGCTACCACTGATGACGGCACGTCCGCCATGAATGGCCTCTTTAATCACCGGCGCGGAATAGAGGGACCCATCCAGTACAATCGCCATCTGGCGTCCCACAGGGCCGGGGTTCTTGGCCCCACCGGGCGCATACTCCCCGGTCACCCGCGCAAATTTACGCGAGCCTTCAGGATTGAATTCCAGGCTGACGACCGATTGGCCCACGCCCTGGGTATCCACTGACGCGCGCTTCAGGGTATCGCCCGTCAACTGGGCGGTCTTTTCAACATAATACGGGGTAAAGGCTTCACGCCCGCCCACCTTCTGTTTTTCAAGGAGCAACTCACACCGGCGCGGGGAATTGAACAGCGCTACCTTCGCGCGGAAGGCGGCGTCCATCTTTTCATCTGGGACCGCCTGACGGTCGCGCACCAGATAATCCCTGGCCGCCCCGCCATCCGAGAGGGACATGATCTTGTACCCTTCCGGGGCGACGCCCTTTTCAAATAATTTATTGACCAGCTCATGGCTCTTTTCGTTAACCATGCGGAATTCCAGGAACGCGGCTTCCTTGAGCATACGCGCGGCTTCGTCGCGTTTCCGCTCATCCACGCCGGGAAGCTGCACCACAATCCGGTTATCCTTCTCCGGGAAGATGATCGGCTCGGCAATTCCCAGACCGTCCACACGGTTCCGGATCACCTCAATGGCCCGCGCCTGGGCCTCCTTAAGGGTCGTGATCATCCGGTCCTTCACCCGGGTAGCGATCTGGTCTTCGGATAGCTTGGCGAAATCCTCGACGCCCAACTTGGTCTTGATTTCCTCGCGGATCTGATCCGACATGGCGGCTTCGTCGATCTGCACCGTGAAGCTCGTTCCGCCCTTGATGTCCAAACCAAACCGCACCTTATCCTTGACGGGGAAGACCATCGCGACCGACATCCCCACCAGAACAATGAGCAACATCCACTTGAAGATTGTTTTCTTATCCATATCGACCTACTCCTCGCTACCCTCAGCCACTACTTCTTACTTGGTTTCAACACTGGCGGGAACTTCGTCCTTGCCCAGCACGCGGACCACCGCACTCCGGACAATATCCACCTTGGTGGTCTCCGACACCTTGATCACCAGCATCTGGTCCTTGACGGTCGCCACGATACCGATCATTCCGCCGCAGAACATGACGCGATCGCCCGCCTTGATGCTATCGACCATCGCCCGGCGTTCCTTTTCGCGTTTCTGCTGGGGCCGGATCATCATGAAATAGAACAAAGCAAAAATGATGACCATATAGCCCATCATCAACATCCCGCTACCGCCCTGCGCCTGGCCACCAGCCGGTGCAGAACCCATTCCCAAAAACAACAGTGTCGTCGTCATGCTTATTAACTCTCCTTATTAGTTGCGTGAAATTCCCGTCTGAACTCTTCAAAAACCCCTTGATCCAGTGCCGCGCGCATCTCGCGCATAAACTCCAGCGTCCGGTGCAGGTTGTGGATCGACAACAACCGTACCCCGAGGATCTCCTTCACATTCATCAAATGCCTTATATACGCCCGCGTGAAGTTCTGACAGCAATAGCAGGTACAGCCTTCCTCAACCGGACGGGTATCCTCTTTATACAACCCGTTCCGGACGGGGTAATGCCCAGTCCGGGTCATTGCCGTCCCATGCCGGGCATACCGCGTGGGCATCACACAGTCAAACATATCCACGCCCATTGCCACCGATTCCACGAGTTGCTTCAACACGCCCACGCCCATCAGGTACCGCGGCCGTTCCACCGGCAGCTCCGCCACGCCGTTTTTCACAGCCTCCAGCAGCACCGGTTCCGGCTCGCCCACGCTCACGCCCCCGACGGCATAGCCGTCAAAGCCGATCGCGACCAATTCGCGGGCACACCTCGCACGCAGGTCGGCATATTCGCCGCCTTGCACAATTCCAAAGACCAATTGACCGTTCCGCGGATGCAGTTCGGCACATAAAGCGGCCCATGATAGGGTCCGCATTACAGCCTGACAAGCGTATTCGTAGGTACTGGGATAGGGGGGGCACTCATCAAACGCCATGATAATATCGGAGCCGAGCCGGCGCTGGATGTCGATCGCCTCACGGGGCCCGAGAAACAGTTTGGTCCCGTCAATATGCGAACGAAACTCAACCCCATCAGGTTTAATTTTATTGAGTTTCGACAAGCTGAAGACCTGAAATCCGCCGCTATCGGTCAAAATGGGGCGATCCCACCCCATAAATTGATGCAGGCCGCCGCATTTTTCGATAATTTCGACTCCAGGCCGCAGACTCAGGTGATAGGTGTTCCCGAGCACGATGTCGGAGCCCGCCTCCTTCAGTTCCACCGGAGTCATGGCTTTGACGGTCGCCTGGGTCCCCACCGGCATGAACACCGGGGTCTCGACGGCCCCATGCAGGGTCCATAACCGGCCGCGCCGCGCCTTGGTGTTGGGGTCACTGGCCAGAATCTCGTAGGTACCCGGGGCCTTCACTTGGCAACCGCCGCCATCAAGGCCGCATCCGCCAGCACCAGTGCCGCCATCGCCTCGACCACCGGGACCGCACGCGGCACCACACAGGGGTCATGCCGGCCCCGCGCCTTCAATTCACATTTCTGACCATCCCAGTCCACAGTGGCCTGGGCACAGCCGATGGTGGCCGGAGGCTTGAAGGCGACCCGGAACAGGATCGACTCGCCATTGGAGATGCCGCCTTGAATCCCGCCACTGTTATTAGTCAGCGTACCCAGTGATTTGCCACGCTTCACAAACGGGTCATTATGCACCGAGCCGCGCAGGCTCGTGGCGGCAAAGCCAAGCCCGAACTCAAAACCGCGCGTGGCGGGAATGGTCAGCATGGCGCCGGCTAACAGACCGGACAACTTGCCGAATACCGGTTCCCCCCACCCGGCCGGCACATTCCGGCAGACACAGGAAACCACCCCACCCACCGAATCACCGGCCTCCTTGAGGGACCGGATCAGCGTGGCCATCGTGGCCGCCTGGGCCTGGTCCGGACAACGCACCGGGTTTTTGTCCACCAGCGGGCGGGAAATCGTCGCGACATCGACCTCCGCGGCCTCCAATTCACCCACGGACTGAACCCAGGCGACAATCTCAATGCCGAACCGCTCCCGGAGAAACTTCTCGGCGACCGCGCCCGCGGCGACCCGCGCGGCGGTCTCGCGGGCACTGGCCCGGCCACCGCCACTGGACGCCAGGACGCCATACTTGGTCATATAGGTGAAATCCGCATGCGAAGGGCGCGGCGCTGTACGCATCTCGCCATAATCCTCCGGCTTGGTGTCGCGGTTGGGGATGACGAGGGTCACAGGCGAGCCCAGGGTCACCCCCTTCTGCAATCCGGAAATAATCTGAACGGTATCCGATTCCTGCCGCGGGGTGGTCAGATCGCTCTGCCCCGGCCGGCGCCGGTCCAATTGCGGCTGGATGTCCGCTTCTTTCAGATGAAACTGGGCCGGCAGGCCGTCAATGACCGCCCCCACCATCGGCCCATGCGACTCCCCGAACGTTGTAACGCGAAAGATTGATCCGAATGTATTACCCATAAATCGTTTCTCCAATCTGTACACCTTACGAAATCCATCTTGCTCAATGCAATGGTTTCTTGGATAATGATGGGGCTTGTATGAGGACGTCCTCACAAGGGGGCCTTTCCGTGAAAGACAGTAATAAACGGTTTAACATTATCATCCTGTTGTTGTGCGTCTTGGCATGCTCACTCATTGCCAGCTACTTTTTTTTTGTCTCCCGCACCCCGGAACCCGACAATCTGGCTGAATTGCAAGCGATGCTGAAGGGAAATGAGAGCAGTCAAACGCCTGCTTCAGAGCCTGCGCCTTCAGGCGAGGCCAATACCCAGCCCGGCAGCCCCCCCTCCGACAAACCGAACGCGGCACCCCCGAAGGTCGAATTCGGCAATAAACTGGCGACGATGACGGCGGTTGATGCCGAGATCGCGGCACAGAAACCCACTGATAAATATGAGTTGCCCCCGCCCCGGATTGCCCGTGATATGTTCACTTTCTCATCCCTCCCCAACGATGCGCCGGTAGCAGAATTCCCCTTGGTGCTCGTCGGCCAGAAAAATCTCGAGCGGTACAAAACCCTTTCAGGCAAGGAGGGGGGCGGCGCCTTTGGCGGCAGTGGAGGTTCGCGTACCTCCCATGGTGCCACACCGCCGCCCACACCCAAACCGCCGCCCTCGCCGCCACCGGGGCCGCCACCAGGACCGCCGCCGATACCTCCTCCGGAACCTCCACCGGAAGTCAGCACATCAGGACTTTGAGTGAACAGTCTAGCCGCCGGCCACATCGCTTCACTTATTCTCGCCATCGGGCTTACGCCCTGGTTGCTGAGTCGCCTATTCTTGGAGCGATACTCATGGAACGCGATTCTTGCCGGCTGGGGGCCTGCCATGATTTCCATCAATGTGGCCATCCCCATCGCCCTTCATGTGTCGGCGATTCCCATTACGGCCAACTCACTCGCCATCGCCCATGGACTCCTGGCAGGAGCCGTCGGAATCCTTTTCACCGCGTGCAATAGAAAACGGGAAGAGTTTGAACAGAAGTCGCAAAGCACGCAAAGAAGAGTTTTCTTCCCCGCCTTCGGCGGAAACCCTATTTCCCCTTCGCGATCTTCGCGACTTCTGTTCAAATTCTCTTCTCTCCCGCATCCTCTCACTACTGCCGCCATTCTCTTCGCACTCCTGGTGCTCCCCCTGACCCATATCGCCGGAATCGACACCTATAAGTGGCAGGATTTGGCTGGCAACATTGCGGTTGAACAGCGCATCTCCTGGCTCATCCATCCGCTGTCCCTCCTCGGGTTCACCCCCCGCTCCTACTCCAGCGCGCAACCCCTGGTGCTGGCCACCATCCAGATGCTAGGCCATACGGGAGTGGATTGGGGCTTTTATCTCCTGTCCCTCGCCTTCGGGCTCACCGGGTTTTCCGGAGCCTGGGCACTGGGCCGGTACCTGTTTAAAACGGACGCTTCGGCCGGCTGGCTGGCTATCCTCTACCTGTTCTCTCCCGTCTTCATGCGCTACAATTACTGGGCCACAGGCCGGGGACTCCTGCTCGCGCTCTTGCCGGTCTATCTTCTGATTCTATTGAAATGGGGCCAGTCCCTGGCACAACACGGTCAGTATCAAGAGAATAAATTTGAACAGAAGTCGCAAAGCACGCAAAGAAAACGGATCTGGCTGATCCCGGCCTGGCTGCTCATGACCGCACTCCTCATGATGGCACATAAGGGGGGAGTGGTCGGCGCGCTGCTGATCCCGCTCCTGCTACTGGCTTCCCCGGCCCTCGCGCTCTTTCGCGGACGCTGGGGCCTGTGGCTTGCCGCCCTCCTCGCCCTTGCCGCCGGCCTGCTTCTGGTGAATGGCCAGCCCGTCACCATGGGAATCCGCCTGATCACCCGCTTCGGCTGGCTTTTACCTCTGGCCTTTCTGGCCATCGCCACGTTACCCGCCAAACTCACCACGCCGCCCTTCCGCGCCCTGACCGTTGCCGGACTGGGAACCTTGGTCATCTCCTGCACCCCTGACATGTATGGGGCCCTGCTGGCCCTGCCCTTCATGGCCTGCCTGGCAACCTTGGGCCTTGATAAAATCACGGAGAAGAAAATACTTTTAAACAGAAGCTCGCAAAGACCGCAAAGTGAAAACGGGGCTTCCGCCGAAGGCGTAAAAGAATATTCTTCTTTGCGACCTTCGCGTGCTTCTGTTCAAACTCTTCTTGATTCAGGCTATGCCGGGCTAGCCATCATCCTCATCCCGGCACTGGTGATTGTTCTCAACCAGATGCGGGATTCCCCCTCTGAAGCCGTCTATCAGGCCGCCCAGTTCATTGAGCAAACCGATCCCCGGGGCCCATTCCGGATCGAGGCGCCAGGCAAGGCGCGCGCTCAGATCCAGGCCTACGTTTCGGGTTGTCCCCGCTTTACGGTTCATGCGGAGAGCACCAGTCAAATCGAATTTCACCGCCCCCCCCCCTGGACCGGCAAGCCGGCTCATGACGCACGCCAATGGATTGACTTTTTGCGAGGGATGCTCGAACTGCGGGGCGCCCATACCGACTGGTATGGCGACGGCGCCAAAGTCTATTACGTCATCATTGATGGCCAGGGCACGGCCCCCGCCCAGGCCAAACGCCTGTTCACGGCCGGCAACGTGGCCGTGTTCGAATAAGCCAGAGCGATTAAGATTAGGATTACGATAAGATTATGATTAATATTCCGGCCATGAGCACATCCACACTTCCGCCTGAAATCAAAGTCATCAGGGAGAGCATGAGCGTGACCCGTTATGTCCTCCCCACACGGAACCTGGGCAATGCCCGAAAGCTCGGCTGGGCCCCCATCGGCCTTGGCCTGTTTATCACCGGCTTTATGCTCTTCTGGATACGCGATGCGTTTGCCAGCGGCCTTCATGATCCCGGGTTCGGACGCTGGATTGACATTGGATTCGGGCTGGCGGGACTTCCAGGACTGGCCGCAGGGCTCGGCCTAATCATGATTGGCATCGCGATCATCAAAGACAACTCGCATTCTGAAATCGTGGTCGGGGATGGGTTTATCCGGGCCATTGACCAGCTCGGTCCCATCCCCATCCGCCGCAAGCGGCCGATCGCTGAACTGCGCCAGCTGATCGTTCGAAAAGGAGGCATGACCGTGACCAACGCGGATGGGAGCACCCAGACCTATGCCCCGGACCTGGCCTCGCTGGAGGCGGTGTCCGTCACCGGGAAACCCCTGTGGATGGCCCCCGCCTATCCTCATGATCTGCTCAGGCCATTGGCCGATGTTCTGGCCGCCTCGCTCTCTCTGGGCGGACATTCCGCAATGGCAGACCACACGGAGCCGGTGATCGAACTTGATGTGGGCGAAGAAAACACCAGCATGGCGGTCTCGAAACCCGCTGGCACCGACATCACCTGCCAGGCCGATCCCCACGGTCTGGCCATCTCCGTTCCGCCGCTAGGCTTGTGGAAAGGGAGTCAGGGGCTATTCGCCTTCAGTTTGGTTTGGAACGGGTTCATGACCGTTTTTACGGTACTCATGATCAAGGGGCACCCGCCTTTGCCGGTCTATCTGTTCATTGCCGTCTTCTGGGCCATCGGCCTTCTGATTTTGGTCATCGCCATAAATATGGCCAAGCGTAAAGTCCTGATCGCCGTCGTCAACAATATGCTGGCCTACCGGGTCATCGGGCCTTTCAAAACCAGCGAGCAGAAGCTCCCCCTCGACTCGATTGACGCCATCCGGGTCGGCCCCAGTAGCGTGAAAGTCAATAACCGGCCCGTCATGGAGATTCAAATCATCCCGAAAAGCGGAAGGAGAATCGGGCTGCTTTCCGACCGGTCCGTTGAAGAGCAGGCCTGGCTGGCGTATGTCCTGAACCAGACGCTGAAAGTTCACGCCACGGCTTCAGGCAATTCATCCCACCGGGTGGTGTAACCGGGGCTTTTGTGATCCTGCTTCATCTTCCAGGGTTGCGTGAACCCCTCCCGGGCCGAATGTAAGGTCCCGCGCCCGAGCTTGCGGTTCACCCCATCCAGCACCCCCATCAACACCCGGCTCCGGCTGTCCGTCCGACCCGCAAAGAGGTCCGGCTGCACCGCCGAGGGCGGGACCAACTCCGACAACATCACACCCGCCTTCTGGTAACGGAAGCCCGGACGGTAAATGCGAGCCAGCCCCCACAACGCCACCTTGGTCAGTTGCAGGGTGTCATCGGTGGGCGTGGGCAATGACAGGGTAATGCTGTTGCCATAATACGGTATCGCGGGATTGAACGGACTCGTCCGGATCGAGACCTGCAGGGAGCCGGCATAGGATTTCTGACGCCGCAGTTTTTCCGCAGCCCGGCTCACATACAACGCCACCGACTCCTCCAGACTCTGCAAATCCGACACCGGCACCCCGAACGAGCGTGAGCTCATAATCTGCTTTTTGGGCGGAGTGATCTCCTCCATCTCAATACACACCCGGCCATTCAACTCCCGGTTGGTCTTCTCCATCATCACCGAGAAATGCGACCGCAACCGCGCCGGTTCCGCCCGCTTGAGATCCAACACCGACTGAATCCCCAGTTCGGCCAGCTTGGGCGTCAGCCGGCGGCCCACCCCCCAGACCTCCCCCACCCCCAGACCACCGAACCAGTTGTCACGCTCCTCATCCGACATCGCATTGAGATCACAAACCCCGCCAAACTGCGGGTTTTTCTTGGCGATATGATTGGCCAGTTTGGCCAGCGTCTTGGTGGAGGCCATCCCCACACACACCGGCAGCCCGGTCCATTGCCGGATCCGCTCACGGATCGCCTGTCCCTGCTCCTGCAGATCCCGGCAGGGGCTACCCGTGAGATCCAGAAAGCACTCATCAATGGAATACACTTCCTGACAGGGACTGTACTGCGCCAGGATGGACATCACGCGGTTGCTCATGTCGGCATAGAGCGCGTAATTGGATGAGCAGGCCACCAGCCCCTGCCGGCGTGCCAGTTCTTTCAACGTGAACCAGGGGGCCCCCATCTTGATGCCCAGCGCCTTGGCTTCATTCGAACGGGACACGGCGCAGCCATCATTATTGGACAACACCACCACCGGCCGACTGGCGAGTTTCGGATTAAACACCCGCTCACAACTTACGTAGAAATTGTTGCAGTCAATGAGCGCGATCACGCGCGGGTTCATTTGAATTTCCGGACCGAACCGGTCACCACGCCCCACACTTCAAAACTCATGCCCTCCTTGATTTCAAGGGCCGCATAGTTGGCATTGGCTGGCGACAGAAGGGGTTGACCGCCCTTGGTCCGCCCCAGGGTCTTGACGGTCAACTCGCCATTCACCACCGCCACCACGATACAGCCCACGCGGGCGGTGACGGAGCGATCGACCACCAGCACGTCATTATCCCGGATGCCGGCCTCAATCATGGAGTCCCCCTTGACGCGCACGAAGTAGGTCGCAGCATCATGTTGGATCATATACTGATTAAGGTCCAGCCGCTGCTCGATATGATCATCCGCAGGAGAAGGGAAGCCGGCGGCCACCTGGGAGAGGAACAAGGGCCGCGCGGATAAAGGAGCATTCAAAACAGGCACAGTGATCTCCGCAATCATATCGCCCGGTTTGGGCGCAAGGCGGGCGGCCAGCAGCATGGCCGCCTGCTGGCACATCGATTCCGGCAGCCGGATCACACGGGTGGGCTCCCCATATTTGGTCGAGCCGGCCTTGCGTCCAGCCCCTGGCCGCCGCTTGCGGGAAGATTGAATTTTGGCAGTCATTTTATTTTTGTAACAATAATTAATCCGATAGTGTCAGAAGGGGCGATGAAAGGCAAGACCCCATAATATCCCTCAGGTCGAGGGCGGCAGTCGGAGTGAGGCATTGAGCAACGGCACATCGGCGAGGGTTTTGCCGGTCGTTCCCCCGCCCAGCTTCAGGAGCTTTTCTCCGCTGGGCCGGACCATGCGCTCGTAACTGCCGATAGCGTCATTGAAGGCGTTATTCGCCTTGTCCAAGCCATAACGGATCCGCTCGAAATGCTCGATAAACTTGGTTACCCGGGCAAACAGCTCCTGCGCCGCCCCGGCAATCGCCTGGGCATTCTCAGTCTGGGCATATTGCTGCCAGCTCACACTCACGGACCGCAGCAACGCGATGAGCGAGGCGGGCGTCGCCAGCATGATCTGCTTGCCGGCCGCCCAGACGATCAGGTCGCGGTCCCCTTCCAGCGCGGCGCTGAAGAGGGATTCGGCGGGGAGAAACAATACGACGTAATCCAGGGCGTTCGGGAACTGATGCGGATAATCGCGATCCGCCAGCGACTTGATGGTGCCTTTCAATTTCGCCGCATGAATCGCCAGCGCCTCGGCCCGCTTCACGGGATCGGCCGCCTCCATCGCATCCAGGAAATCCAGATCCGGCACCTTGGCGTCGATGATGATCATCCGGTCGCCCGGAAGCCGGACGATCAGGTCCGGCTTGCTGTCACCGGACTGCGCCTGTTCGACAAAATCACAGTGGGCACTCATACCGGCGGCTTCAACCACACGGCGCAGGGTCTCTTCGCCCCACCGGCCGCGGGCCTGGTTCGAACTGAGTACACGCCGGAGTTGCAGGGTTTCGTTCGAGAGCGACTGGCTTTGGAGCGCCAGCGTTTCGAGATGCTTTTTCACTTCCCCCAGCGTGGTCGACTGCGAGGCTTCGCTTTGCTGCAGGCGTTGCTGGTAGTTCTTCAACTGCTCCTCCAGCGGCTTGACCAGGGTGGCAATGGACTGCTGGCGCTGGGCCAGGTCCCCCTTGGCCGATTCCTGGAACTTGGCGAGCGTCTCATTGGCCAGACGCAGGAACTCGGGCTGCGTCTGCTTCAGGGCATCGGCACTCAGCGCCTTGAACGCTTCACGCAAATCGGCGATGGCCTTATCCTGCGCCAGGCGGGCTTCTTTCAACGCCTGGTCATGACGCTGCCGCTGTTCGGCCAACAGGTTTTCCGCGGCAGAGCAGTTGGCCTCGGCCGACGCGCGGGCCGTCTGCGATTGCGCCAGCGCCTCACGAATGTGCGACAGCTCAGATTCCCGCTGGACGATTTGCTGGCGAAGTTCCGTTTCAACACGGCTGTCCGATGCGGTGGCCGAAATACGACGTTGCCCCAATAGCCAGCCGATCAGGCCCCCCAGCAAGCCGCCAATGCCAAGACCCAACAGGATATAGAGTGCAGAATTCATGGAGGGAAACCTGCCAACACTCTCCCGGGATGTCAAGACAAGGGTAAATAGGCACGATAACTGCTCCTTACCATTGCGTGCTAAACCAACGACTTATTCACGACAACACCACAGGGGAAATAACTCAATGAAATCATGCATTCAGTTGGGATTATTTGCGGCAAATGAAGGGTTTTCTTATCAATCACCGCTTAAGTATCATTCGACTACCCGCTTCGCATTCCTGCGAAGAATAGTCACTATAGCGCTGCTCTTAGTGTCGGGAAGCTTAACAGCCCATAGCCAGATCGTGGCGGGCTATTACGCAGAATGGACCACCCAGGAGTACCCGCCTTCCGCCATCCCGCTTCAGAATCTGACTCATGTGATACATGCCTTTGCCTGGCCGAATGCCGATGGCAGTATTTCTTATCCACAAGGCTTTTTAACGCCTGTACCGGAGCTCACGCAACGCGCCCATACCGCTGGCAAGAAAGTGTTGCTCTCACTGGGCGGCTATACGGACTCACTGGGTTTCTCCCCGATGGCAGGGAATTCAACCGCTCGCGCCAAATTCGTGACCACTCTCACGGCATTATGCCTGACCAATCACTATGATGGCGCCGACCTCGATTGGGAATACCCTGAAAACACCACCGACCGCCAGAACCTGACGTTGCTGGTTCAGGATATTCGCGCCTACTGGAAACAGGCGGCGCCTAATTTGATGCTGACCATGACCATTAATGCCGACGACTGGCGGGGTAAATTTTTTGATGTCGCAACCCTGCATCCATTACTAGATTGGATCGGGGTAATGACCTACTGCTACTATGGCTCCTGGGCAGGGATGTCCGGCCATAATGCTCCGCTTTACTCCAATCCCCTGGATCCCCTGGCGGCCGGCTCCATTGATCAAAGTATCCGCCAGTATTTCCATGACCAACGCGGGGTGCCTTACAATAAGCTGGTCTCAGGAATCCCTTTCTACGGTCTGGCGTTCACAGGGACCACCCAACTCTATAAGCCCGCCGCCGGCGGAAATGCCTGCGAATACACGGTCGCGTCCACCCTCAATTACACCTATAACTGGGACAGTGTTTCCCAGGTTCCCTATCTCACCTCCCCCCTCAATGGGGGAACCATCGTCACCTTTGAGGATCCGGTCTCGGTCCGCCTGAAATGCCAGTATGCCAAGGCGCAGGGCCTCGCCGGCGTCATGATCTGGGAACTCAGTCAGGATCTGCTGAGCATCGGGAACCAACCGCTATTGAGCGCAGTAGGCTCGGAAATGTTGGCCCTTCCCCCGCCACCACCCCCCCCACCCGCAGCGCCCACGAATAATTTCGCGTCAGGCGAAATCCGGAGCGTGGGCACTATTTCCGGAAGCCTTTCATCCCTGCTCACCGCCGACAACGTATATGAATCGATCAAAGAAGGACTCTCCAGCGGGACCGCCAAAAAACGGTATTCCTACCTGAGCCATATCTGGACGTTTGATGTCACCGGCGGCACGTCCGTCGTATTCACGATTCAGGCGCATCACTCGACCAACCAGGACGGCGATCATTTTGCATTCTCCTATTCCACGGATAATGTGAATTTCAGCTCCATGCTGACGGTGACCAAGACCACGGATGACAACGCGTTCCAAACCTTTTCCCTACCGGCAACCGTGAAGGGCAAGGTGTATGTCCGGGTCATGGACACCAATCGCACCGCAGGCAAAACGTCACAAGACACCCTCTATGTGGACCAGATGTTCATCCGCTCTACCCCATAATGATGGACTGCCGCCATGGCCCCCATTATAGTGAGGGGCGATGGATAATGAATCTCTATACCGGATGATCGAGCAGCGCATCGGGCGGGCACACCTGACCCATCGGCTGCACATGCAGTCACATTGGGTCGCCAAGGTGATGGGCCATGGCCGGACGTATTTTCACATTGAAAACATGATGGTGCTGCACTGGCTGATCCGGCTTTCACTCAAAATGACCGGCCTCTATCGGCGGGGCCAGCAGAATGCCTTGAGAGCCATCGTCCGTCATAATCCGGTATCCATTCCCGGCCTACCCCGCGCCTTCGATGGCTTCACGATCCTGCACTTATCCGACCTGCATCTGGATATCACTCCGGAACTCCCGGAGGCCATTGCCCGGGTGATCGCCCCGCTCACCTATGATGTCTGCGTCATCACCGGAGACTTCCGCTCGCTCACGCATGGCCCGACCGGACCGGCGATTGAAGCCTTTCAACGCCTGCGGCCGGCACTGAAGGGGGATGTGTATGCGGTATTCGGAAACCATGATTTCATCGAAATGCTGCCGCCTCTTGAGGCGACGGGAATCCGGCTTCTGATGAACGAGTCCGTGGTATTGCGGCGCGGGGATGCCGCCATCACCCTGGCGGGGGTCGATGACCCCCATTTCTACGAAACGGACAACATCCAGAAAGCCGCCACCCATCTGGACCCGGCAATGCCCTCCGTACTGCTGGCCCATTCACCTGAAATCTACCGGAAGGCCGCGGCCTGCGGGTTTAACCTCCTGCTGTGCGGACATACGCATGCCGGACAGATCTGTCTCCCGGGTGGCTTTCCCTTATTCATCAATGCCCGCGTCCCGATCCGTTTTGTGCGGGGCTCGTGGGGGTACCGGGGCATGCAGGGCTATACCTCCGCCGGAACAGGGTGCTCCGGCGTGGATGTGCGGTTCTCGTGCCGCCCGGAAGTAACCCTCCACACGCTCAAAAGCAAATAATTTCTCCTTGCCTGCCGCTTTCCCCATGACCTATGGTTCCCACCATGCAATACATCAGTACACGTGGTGAAAAAGAGAGCCGGGGGTTTCAGGATGCCGTCATGACCGGTCTGGCCCGCGACGGGGGGCTGTTGCTCCCTGACGTGATCCCGGATGTAACCGGCAAACTCAAGGACTGGAAATCGCTCTCTTACACCGATCTGGCATTCGAAGTCATGCGGCTCTATACGGATATTCCGGAGCGGGAACTCCGCGACCTGATCACCCGGAGCTATGCCTCCTTCCGGCATCCCGACGTGACCCCGGTCCGTAGCGTCGGGGACATCCACATCCTGGAGCTGTTTCATGGCCCCACCCTCGCCTTCAAGGATGTGGCGCTTCAGTTTTTGGGAAATGCGTTTGAATATGTCCTGAAGAAAACCGGGCGGGAAATGAACATCCTCGCCGCCACGAGCGGCGACACCGGCAGCGCCGCCATCGATGGCGTCAAAGGCCGCGAGCATATCAATATCTTCGTCATGCATCCCCACGGCCGGGTCAGTCCACTTCAGGAACGCCAGATGACCACGGTCCCGGATGCCAATGTGTTCAATATCGCCGTGGAGGGCACGTTTGACGACTGCCAGCGGATCATGAAAACCATTTTCAGCGATCTGGAATTTAAGGACCGTTATTCGCTCGGCACCGTCAACTCGATCAACTGGGCACGTGTGCTGGCCCAGATCGTCTATTTCTTCTTTGCCGCCTTCCGCGTCATGCGGCTGACCGGGGCCAAAACGGTTCAGTTTTCCATCCCTACCGGCAACTTCGGCGATATCTTTGCCGGCTATATGGCCGCCCGGATGGGACTGCCCATCAGCCGGCTGGTGCTGGCCACCAATGAAAACGACATCCTATCGCGCTTCTTTAATACCGGCCGCTATTCCAGTGATGCCGTCCATGCCACCATCAGCCCCTCTATGGACATTCAGGTGGCCAGCAACTTCGAGCGGTATCTGTATTACCGGCTGGGCGCTGACCCGGTGGTCTTAAGCCGGGTCATGAAGCAGTTTGAGGTGGACCAGAAGATTACGGTGCCGCCGCTCGCGAATGGCAAGATTGATAACCTCATCTGTGCCGGTTCCGGCAATACCGCGCAAACCCTGGCCACCATCAGGGAATTTCAGACCCGCTATGGCTACCTGCTTGATCCCCACACCGCCGTCGGCGTTCATGTGGCCAGGCCTTACGTTAACCCAGCTTCCCCCATGATCTGCCTGGCGACCGCGCATCCGGCGAAGTTCAGTCAGGCCATTCAGGAGGCCACCGGATCGGACCTGGCCCATCATCCCATTCTCGAGGCGTTGCGCCATCTGCCCACCCGCTGCGCTATCCTCCCTGCCAGCGAAGGGGAAATCCGGAAGCACATGGAGAAGAATATTTGCACCTGATTCCCGAACTGCTCGTTGCCGACACCTTCTGGAAGCGCAGTATCGGATTGATGGGGCGCCGTGGCCTGAATCCTGGACAGGGCCTGCTTCTCAGCCCCTGTGGCTCCATCCACACCTGCTTCATGTGCTTCTCCATTGACCTCATTTTTCTGGATTCCAACGGGCGGGTTGTCCGCATCGTTCAACAGGTGCCCCCCTGGCGTTTCGTCTGGGGCGGCGGGAAGGCCCACTCGGTCATTGAAGTCCAAAGCGGCTGGCTCACCTCCCCGCCCAACATCGGCGAGAGAGTTGAGATTGGGGTGAGTTGAATCAGCCACCGCTTACCCTCACGGACTATCTCCGACTCCGTTTTCTGACCGCCACAAGATAGACGGGATGTCCCTCCCGGATGCTGAAACCTATCGGTTTGCTTGAAGTTGCCGGAGGCTTCATCAAATCCCGCATCGCATCAAATACCACGCGAAACTGCGCGTCATATTTCTTTTCAAGCTCCTCCAACTTCCTGGCCAAATCAGCATGTGTGGCAAGAATGTAACGCAGTCGCACAAATGCCCGCATGATAGTGATGTTGACTTGTATGGAACGAGGACTGTTCAGCACGCTGGACAGCATGGCCACACCCTGTTCTGTAAAGGCCATGGGAACATAACGCGTCCCTCCCCATGAACTTGAGGTGCCAAATTGGCACCTCAAGTTCATAACCTCTTGATCTTCAAGCATAAACATAAAGTCTTCTGGGAAAGAAGAGGATCAGGATTGGAGATCATTGACGTGATGATGAGAATTATGGCAGAAACATCACAGAAACGTCCAAGACACAAGGGAGATTACCATGAGATATGCAGTGATAATGGCGGGTGGATCAGGAACGCGGTTGTGGCCGATGAGCCGGGACGTGATGCCCAAACAATTGATCCCTTTTATCAAGGGGAAAAGCCTGGTTCAAATTGCCTCCCAACGGCTTGAAGGGCTCGTGCCGTCCGCCCAACGCTATATCTGCGCTGCCAATCGTCAGGAGCCCATGATGCGCCAGGCCCTGCCTGAATTGGGGACCAGTCAATTCCTGGGCGAACCCTGCGCGAGGGACACCCTGAATGCCGTCGGGTTCAGCGCCGCGATTCTTGCGAAACAGGATCCCGAGGCCGTCATTGCCATTTTTACCGCCGACCATATCATTGAACCCATCGATCAATTCCTCAAGATTGTGGATCAGGGCTTCCGCCTGGCCGAACAGCGGCCCCACACATTAGTCACCTTCGGCATCGCCCCGACCCAGGCGGCCACCGGCTACGGGTACCTTCAACTCAGCACCCCTATCGAAGGCGGCGCGTCCATCGTGGATCAATTCAAGGAAAAGCCAACCGCGGATTTGGCTGAACGCTACTTCAAGGCCGGACCGTCCAAATATCTCTGGAACAGTGGCATGTTCGTCTGGCGTGCCAGCACCCTGCTGGACTGTATCCGGCGTTATCATCCGGAAAACCATGACGGCCTGATGAAAATTGCCGCCGCCTGGGGGACACCGCTTCAACAGGAAGTCATCGCGGCCATCTATCCCACCCTGAAAAAAATCAGTGTGGATTTTGCCGTCATGGAGCCCGCCTCACGAGACGCCTCCGTTCAGGTAGCCGCCGTTCCGATGCCGCTGAAATGGCTGGATGTCGGCTCCTGGCCGTCCTTCGCCCTGACCTGTCCGATGGACGGGGATCAGAATGCCACCGGAGGGGGGAAGTCGTTGTTGATGGACAGCCAGGGCATGCTCGTGGCCTCCAGTGACCCCAACCACCTGATTGTCACCGTCGGCTGCCAGAACCTCATGGTCATTCACACGCCCGAAGCGACCCTCATCTGCCCCGCTGATCAGGCCGAACGCATCAAGGAAGTCCAACAACTGGTCGCCTCAAAGTTCGGTCCGGAATACGTCTGAGCCAGATTCAATCACTTCCGGCCGTGATCGGCGAAGCTGCGGTCCACCAGCATGGAGGGAATGGGCTGTATCGCCGGGGCCAGCTGTAACGTGCCCAACGTGATCCGGGCCAGTTCCTCGACCGCCAATCCGCTGAAAACGGCGTCTGCCGCCGTTTTCCCCCAGGCGACCACTCCATGGCTCGCGACCAATACGGCGGGCGTTTCAAGATGCACCATCCGTCCGAAACGTTCCACAATGACGGAGGACAAACTCTTTTCGTAACTGCGGTCCAGCTCGGGCTTCCGCAACATGCGGGTCACAGGAATCTCGCCCTTGAAATGGGCCGCATGGATGGAGCCCAGACAGGGGATGGGGCGCAGGGCGTGGGCAAACATGGTGGCATGCGGGCTGTAACTGCTCGCAATGGCGTTCACCTCCAGAAAGGACTGGGCCAGATAGAGATGGGTGATGGCATCCGGTCCCGGGGCCGCGGTGCCTTCGATCCGGGTTCCTGTAAAATCCACCACCAGCATGTCTTCCGGCGTCAGCCGTTCATGGGGAATGCCGGCCGGTTTCACCACCATAATCGCATGTTCACGGTCAAATCCGCTGACTTCACCCCGGCCCAAAAAGGTGAGGCCGTTTTTATGAAGTTCCTGATTGGCATCACAGATATCTTTACGCAACGCTTTGTAAGTCATAGTCCATCAGTCCTTTTTTTCACACGCCATTCCCAAGCAAATGCTGGCCACCATCCACAAACAGGGTCTGGCCGGTCACACCCTCAAGCCGCAGCAACGCCACCACGCCAGCAGCCACATCCTGCGGCGAAATACGGCAGTTGAGCGGAATCCGGCCCGCATGGTCACAGAGATACTCTGCGCCCTTCCCCGGCGGGGGAAGCACCGCGCCGGGTGCCACCGCGTTCACGGTGATGGCGGGCGCCAGGGCGAGGGCGGCTTCCTGAGTAAAGGCCGCCAACCCTTTTTTGGATAGCGAGTAGGGCAGACAGTCGGGATCGTTGGCCATGATCCGCCGGTCCAGTAAATTAATCACCGCCCCCTGCTCGGCTTGTTCCGCAAAAAAACGCGTCAGGAATATTGGAGCAAACAAATTGATTCCCAGCTCCACCGTCAGCTTGCGCTCGGTCGTGGTTGCCAACCGGTTTTTATGGAAGACCGCCGCATTATTCACGAGGATGTCGAGTTGTTTGGCCTGCTTGAGTGAGGCGGTAATCAGGGAGCGGCAATCGGCCTCGGAGTCAATGGGCTCACGCACGACCCACGCCTTGACCCCGCGAGCACGGATCAATCCAGCCAGTTGCTGGGCGGCTGGCAGGGAGCGGCTGCAATGGATCACCACGTTACAGCCTTCCTCCGCCAGCGCCTCACAGATGGCCTTGCCAATCCTGACCGCCCCGCCGGTGACCAATGCTGTTTTTCCGCGAAGTTTCATATATGGACTCTCCTTGCCACAGCGTAGTCGAAACTAAAATATTTAGACAGAATGAACAAAATACACAAAATGAACCCATCGACGATGAACCATTCTGTTTATTATGTTCATTCTGTCAGAGAAAATTCTTCAGGAATTATATGGACCCTAACCACGTTCCGAGTTTTGCATTCGCACGGCCATCGGCATCGGGCATGACCATGGCCAGACTGGCCTGTTCCGGGCGCAAAATCTCACCTGCCAGGTGCTGAATTTCCGCCGCAGTGACTTTCTTCAACGCCTCGATCCCCTCTTCCGGTGCCTTCACACGCCCATAGGCCAGAATATGCTCCCCGATCCACATCATCTGACTGGTCGTGCTTTCCAGGCCCAGTTGGATCTGCCCGATGGAATAATCACGGGCCCGCTCCAGCTCCCGCTTCCCGACCGGGGTATCCTTGATCCGGCGCACCTCGCGGGCAATCAACGCCAAGGCACGGTCCAACCGGTCCCGGTCCAACCCGCCGGTAATCGCAAAGCAGCCGGTGTCATGAAACAGATGGCCACCACATTGAATGGCATAGGCCAGGCCATACTGCTCGCGGACCACCTGGAACAGGCGCGAACTCATATTCTCGCCCAGAATGACACTGAACAGTTTCAAGGCAAAGCGTCGGGGATCCCGGCGTCCAAATGTCGGGAATCCCAGCGCCATATGCGCCTGCTCCACCTCTTTCGCCTGCACGTCCAGCGGCTTGTGTTTCACCCCTTTTCCCAAGGGAGCGAAGGGGGGCGGCAAGGCCCTGCCTTTCCCGGGGAACGCCGCCTGCACGCGTTCAATGCAGGATTGGTGATCCACTTTCCCTGCAAAGGCCACGACGATATTGGCGGGCACATAATGCCGGGTTTTATACGCCAGCAATTCGTCGCGCCCGATGGCCTTGACCGTCTCACAGGTCCCGGCCAGGGGCCGGCCCAACGGATGATTCAGCCACATCAACTCACCCAGTGTCTCCTCCACCTGCTGGTGGGGCTGATCCCGGACCATCATGATTTCCTCGATGATAACGTCCCGCTCCTTTTTGATATCCACCGGAGCCAGACGGGGGTGCTGAATCATATCTATCAGGACATCGAGCGCCTGCCACGTATGGGGTGCCGCCACCCGGGCGTAATAACAGGTATTCTCCTCCTGCGTGAAGGCATTGATATCCCCGCCCCGCCCCTCAATGGCCTGCGAAATCTCACGCGCCGTACGCCGGGCGGTCCCTTTGAAAAGAATGTGTTCGAGGAAGTGGCTGACCCCGGACTGGGCGGCCGTTTCACAACGGCCGCCGGCTCCGATCCAGATGCCCATCGACACGCTTTCGACCTGCGGCATCGGCGCGGTCACCACACGTACACCGGAGGGCAGTCGCACGAGCTTTGAATCAATCATCATGGTCAGAACGCCGATCCTGCCACCGCCCGCATGGCGGGAATGGTCACGGCCCCCTCATAGAGGGCTTTCCCGACAATGACCCCATCGAGGTTGGGCAGTGCCAAGGCCGCGAGTGCCGCAATATCCCCGCAGTTGGAAATCCCGCCTGAGGCGATGATCCTGGCCTTCACCGCCCGGCACAGGATCCGCACGCCGTCAAGATTGGGGCCGGTCAACATCCCGTCCGTGGCCGTATCGGTATAAATGATCGTACGCACCCCTGCCGCCGCCACCTTCACGGCCAGATCCACCGCCAGGGTGTCAGTGGTTTCCACCCAGCCCTTGACTTGAACCTTCCCGTTACGGGCATCAATCCCCACGGCAATCTTGTCACCAAAGGTCTTCACCAGCGCCGCCAGCGCCCCGGGATCGGCACAGGCGCGGGTTCCCAGAATCACGCGGCTCACGCCGGCCTCCAGCATCTGGCGGATATCGGCGTCCGTACGAAGGCCCCCGCCTAATTCCAAGGGAATGGAAATGGCGGCCGCCATGGCCTTGATCACCTCGTGATGAACCGGATGCCCGGCAAACGCCCCGTCCAGATCCACCACATGCAGCCAATCGCCACCCGCCTCCGCCCATTGGCGCGCCATGGCTACAGGATCCGTGGAATAGACGGTGACCGCCTCCGCCAGGCCCTGGCGCAACCTCACACATTTCCCGTCTTTCAAATCAATGGCTGGATAAATTTTCAAATCAGATCGCCCCTTTGCTGGACGGCACGCCTTTGACACGGGGATCCTTCTGACAGGCGGCACTCATGGCGCGCGCCACTGCCTTGAAAATGGCCTCGTAGGCATGGTGGGGTTCCTTACCATAAAGCTGGGCAATATGGAGATTCATCCGGGCCTTGACGGTAAACGCCTGGAAGAATTCACGGATCAGCAACAGGTCGAAATCGCGGATCTTGCGTGTACGATTGGCCACTTCATAGACCATAAAGGGACGTCCCCCCAAATCCACCACGGCCCGGCTCAGGGCATCATCCATGGGGATATAGGCCGACCCGTATCGCACAATCCCCTTGCGGTCACCCAGGGCCTGGTCAATGGCGTCCCCGAGCACCAACCCCAGATCCTCGACGGTGTGATGGTAGTCGACTTCAAGATCCCCCTTGGCCACCACGGTGAGATCAATCAGCGAATGTTTGGAGAACAATTCCAGCATATGGCTGAGAAACGGCATTTCCGTCTCGATTTTGCTGACCCCTGAACCATCAAGATTGATGGATACTTTGATGTCGGTCTCGCGCGTTTTACGCGCCACTGTCGCTGATCGGTTCTTCATTAACTACGCTCCCGTATTGAGTTACAAATTCGCGTAGGTTTACCATAACGGCATACATCAGTCTACAAACTACCTTGCGACCGGGACGTCATTGGCGTCATCTGATGAAATAGACAGAGCCCTTGATCAGCCCACCGAAGTTTTCAGGCAGGGCGGGGC